>NZ_CP171842.1:0-175000 GCF_048019295.1 Limnohabitans sp. DCL3
ATGATGGGCCGCTGCAACCCCATCGGCATGTGGATAAGCTCTTGATAAGCTTGATTCCCATGCCATTTTTTCTCTCAACTGTCCACAAAAAAAATACAACATGCCCGAGGGAAATAACCCAGAAACTTCGATGGATGCCGGCCAAGCTTTGTGGCAGGCTTGTGTGGACGAGTTGTCCCGAGAGCTGCCTGAGCAGCAGTTCAATACCTGGATCAAACCGCTCACCGCGCAGATGTCGGAAGACCAATTGCGGATGACCCTGTTCGTCGCCAACCGGTTCAAACTCGATTGGATTCGTGCCCAGTATGCGGGACGTTTGGCGGCTTTGCTGGAAAGCCTTCAAGGCCATTCTGTTCAAATCGAGTTAGTGCTCACTCCTCGTGATGCCGGCATCAGGCCTGTGCGTCAGTCCACACCATCGTCGATGGAAAACGGACCGGAACCCATCGATTTGCCCGAGGAACCGGCGGCCAACACCTTCCGCAGTCGACTCAACACTGCGCTGACCTTTGACAACCTGGTCGAAGGCACCGCCAACCGCATGGCGCGTGCGGCGGCCATGCATGTGTCGGGCTCGCCGGGGCACCTCTACAACCCCTTGTTCATCTACGGCGGGGTCGGTTTGGGCAAGACCCACCTCATGCACGCCATCGGTAACAAACTGCTGGCTGACCGACCCGAAGCCAAGGTTTTGTACATCCACGCCGAACAGTTTGTTTCGGATGTGGTTAAAGCCTACCAGCGCAAGACTTTTGATGAGTTCAAGCACCACTACCACTCGCTCGATCTGCTGCTGATCGACGATGTGCAGTTCTTTGCCAACAAAGACCGCACACAAGAAGAATTCTTCAATGCTTTTGAGGCGCTGCTGGCCAAAAAATCGCACATTGTGATGACCAGTGACACCTACCCCAAGGGCCTGGCCGACATCCACGAGCGTTTGGTCTCGCGTTTTGACTCTGGTTTGACGGTGGCCATGGAGCCGCCGGAGCTGGAAATGCGCGTGGCGATCCTGATCAACAAAGCCATCAGCGAAGGCAGCGAAATGCCCGAGGAAGTGGCGTTTTTTGTGGCCAAAAACGTGCGCTCCAACGTGCGTGAGCTCGAAGGTGCCCTGCGCAAAATTCTGGCCTATTCGCGCTTTAACCAGAAAGAAATTTCCATCCAGCTGGCCCGCGATGCCCTGCGTGACTTGCTGTCGATTCAAAACCGCCAGATCAGCGTCGAAAACATCCAGAAAACGGTGGCCGATTATTACAAGATCAAAGTCGCCGACATGTACAGCAAAAAGCGCCCGGCCAGCATTGCCCGCCCGCGCCAAATTGCCATGTATTTGGCCAAAGAAATGACCCAAAAGAGCCTGCCCGAGATCGGCGAGCTGTTTGGCGGACGCGATCACACCACCGTCTTGCACGCTGTGCGCAAAATCAATGCCGAACGCCAGCAAATGACCGAGTTGAACCAGCAGCTGCACGTGCTGGAGCAAACGCTCAAAGGGTGAGCCACAGTGAACTGCCGTTGGTGTGCTGATTTAAGTGATTTGACCCCCCATTGGGCCGTTTTGCGGCCAAAAAACAGCGAAAATGGATGCTGTTATGACAATGCGTCCAGTTTCGAGCTGCAGCGCAAATAACCATCAAAGGTAGACAAATGATCGTCCTGAAGGCCACCCAAGACAAATTGCTGTCGGTTCTGCAATCCGTGTCCGGCATTGTCGAGCGCCGCCACACCCTGCCGGTGCTGGCCAATGTGTTGATCCGCAAAACGGGCCACGCCGTGCAGCTGACCACCAGCGACCTCGAAATCCAGATCCGCACCACCGCCGAGATGGACGGTGACGCCGGTGACTTCACCACGACCGTGGGTGCCCGCAAACTCATCGATATTCTGCGCACCATGCCCGCTGACCAAACCGTCAGCCTCGAATCGTCGCAAGCCAAATTGATCCTCAAGGGCGGCAAATCCAAGTTCACCTTGCAGACTTTGCCCGCAGAAGACTTTCCGCTGGTGCAAGAAGCCGCCAGCTTTGGCCCCGTGTTCAGCGTGCCGCAAAAAACCCTCAAGCATTTGCTGGGGCAAGTCTCTTTTGCCATGGCTGTGCACGACATCCGTTACTACCTCAACGGCATCTTGTTTGTGGCCGAGGGCAAACGCCTGAGCTTGGTGGCCACCGATGGCCACCGCCTGGCTTTCACTGCCGCCACGCTCGACGTGGAAGTGCCGACCAAACAAGAGGTCATCTTGCCGCGCAAAACCGTGCTGGAGCTGCAGCGCTTGCTGTCGGATGCCGACGGCGCGATCGAGATGCAGTTTGCCAACAACCAGGCCAAGTTCAGCTTTGACGGCATGGAGTTCGTGACCAAACTGGTCGAGGGCAAGTTCCCCGACTACAACCGCGTGATCCCCAAGGGCCACAGCAACAACCTGACACTGGGCCGCCAAGCCCTGCTGTCGTGCTTGCAGCGCACCGCCATCCTGACCAGCGACAAGTTCAAGGGCGTGCGCCTGAACTTGGAGCCTGGCAGCTTGCGCGTGGCTTCCACCAACGCCGAGCAAGAAGAAGCCGTGGACGAACTCGACATCGATTACGGTGGCGACAGCATCGAAATCGGCTTCAACGTCACCTACATCATCGACGTGCTCAGCAACATGGGCCAAGACATGGTCCGCATCGATCTGGCCGACGCCAACAGCTCGGCGCTGATCACGATTCCTGAGAACGACAACTTCAAATACGTGGTGATGCCGATGCGCATTTAAGGCGAAAGCCCTCAAGGCCCACCCTATCGAAACCCGCGAACCCTCGCGGGTTTCGGCCATTCAAGCGACAGAGAAAATTGAACATGACCGACGACATCAAGCCCAGCGAAGACGCTTTCACCACCGCGCAACCTAAGATCGACGCCCACCAAGCGGGCGCATCCGAAGGCTACGGTGAAGGCTCCATCCAGATCCTGGAAGGCCTGGAGGCCGTGCGCAAACGCCCCGGCATGTACATCGGCGACACATCCGACGGCACGGGCCTGCACCACCTGGTGTTTGAGGTCGTGGACAACTCGATCGACGAAGCGCTGGCTGGACACTGCGACGACATCGTCGTCACCATCCACTCTGACAACTCGATTTCCGTGACCGACAACGGCCGTGGCATCCCCACCGGGGTGAAGATGGACGACAAGCACGAGCCCAAGCGCAGCGCCTCAGAAATCGCCTTGACTGAACTGCACGCAGGCGGCAAGTTCAACCAAAACAGCTACAAAGTCTCGGGCGGTTTGCACGGTGTGGGCGTGTCGTGCGTGAACGCCCTGAGCAAGTGGCTGCGCCTGACGGTGCGCCGCGAAGGCAAAGTGCACCAGATCGACTTTGCCAAAGGCTTTGTGCAAAACCGCTTGCTCGACACCGTGGATGGCGTTGAAGTCTCGCCCATGCGCGTCACGGGCGCCACCGACAAGCGCGGCACCGAAGTGCACTTCCTGCCCGACACCGAAATCTTCACGCAGAACACCGATTTCCATTACGAGATTTTGGCCAAGCGTTTGCGCGAGTTGTCCTTCCTCAACAACGGCGTGCGCATTCGCCTCAAAGACGAGCGCAGCGGCAAAGAAGACGACTTCTCTGGCGCAGGTGGTGTCAAAGGCTTTGTGGACTTCATCAACGCCAACAAAAAAGTGTTGCACCCCAACGCCTTCCATGCCAACGGTGAGCGCCCAGCCGACAGCTATGGCGGCATCCCCGGCACCAGCATCGGTGTGGAGGTGGCCATGCAGTGGAACGACGGCTACAACGAAAACGTGCTGTGCTTCACCAACAACATCCCGCAGCGTGACGGCGGCACCCACCTGACCGGCCTGCGTGCCGCGATGACCCGGGTGATTGCCAAGTACATCGAGAAAAACGAAATTGCCAAGAAGCAAAAAGTCGAAGTCAGCGGCGACGACATGCGCGAAGGCCTGTGCTGCGTCTTGAGCGTGAAAGTGCCCGAGCCCAAGTTCTCTAGCCAGACCAAAGACAAGCTGGTGTCGAGTGAAGTGCGTGCCCCGGTGGAAGACATCGTGGCCAAAGCCTTGACCGACTTTTTGGAAGAGCGTCCCAACGACGCCAAGATCATCTGCGGCAAGATTGTGGAAGCTGCCCGCGCCCGCGAAGCGGCCCGCAAAGCCCGCGAAATGACACGCCGCAAAGGCGTGCTCGACGGCATGGGCCTGCCCGGCAAACTGGCCGACTGCCAAGAAAAAGACCCGGCCCTGTGCGAAATCTACATCGTCGAGGGTGACTCCGCCGGCGGCTCGGCCAAGCAAGGCCGCGACCGTAAATTCCAGGCCATCTTGCCTCTGCGCGGCAAGATTTTGAACGTCGAAAAAGCCCGCTACGAGAAGCTGCTCACCAGCAACGAAATCGTCACGCTCATCACCGCCTTGGGCACCGGCATTGGCAAAGCCAGCGCCGAATCCGGCAAGAGCGGCACCGACGACTTCAATGTCGACAAACTGCGCTACCACCGCATCATCATCATGACCGACGCCGATGTGGACGGCGCGCACATCCGCACCCTGCTGCTGACCTTCTTCTACCGCCAGATGCCCGACTTGGTCGAGCGTGGCCACATCTACATCGCCCAGCCACCACTCTACAAAGTCAAGGCTGGCAAAGAAGAGCTGTACCTCAAAGACGGCCCGGCGCTTGACGGCTTCTTGCTGCGCATCGCGCTCAAAGACGCCAGCATCAGCACGGGCGGCGCTGCGCCGCAAGAGCTCACAGGCGAGACGCTGGAAGCGCTCGCCCGCAAGCACCAAGTGGCTGAGCACGTCATTGCCCGTCTGTCCAACTTCATGGACGCCGAAGCCCTGCGCGCCATGGCCGACGGCGTGTCACTCAACCTGGATGGCATGGAACAAGCCGCTGCGTGCGCCCCCGCTCTGCAAGCCAAGCTGCGCGAACTCAACACCACCGGCATCCCGGCCGAAGTAACGGCCGAGTTCGACGTGCGCACCGACAAACCCATCCTGCGCATCAGCCGCCGCCACCACGGCAACATCAAGAGCAGCATCATCACGCAAGACTTTGTGCACGGCGCTGACTACGGCGCTCTGGCCGAAGCGGCCGAGACCTTCCGTGGTTTGCTGGGCGAAGGTGCTAAAGCCACACGCGGTGAAGGCGAGCGCCAGAAAGAAGAAAAAGTGAGCGACTTCCGCCAAGCCATGCATTGGCTCATCAGCGAAGCCGAACGCACCACCAGCCGCCAGCGCTACAAAGGCTTGGGCGAGATGAACCCCGCCCAGCTGTGGGAAACCACCATGGACCCGACTGTGCGCCGCCTGCTGCGCGTGCAGATCGACGACGCCATCGAAGCCGACCGCGTGTTCACCATGCTCATGGGCGACGAGGTGGAGCCGCGCCGCCACTTCATCGAGAGCAACGCGCTGCGTGCGGGGAACATTGATATCTAAGACTTATTGGATCCGAATCCGTAAATTTGAAAAAACTGATAGGAATCAAGTACTTACAATCACACCGCTGAAGTAGACACCATCAAGGGCCTCAGAGTCCGGTGCGCTTCGGCCATCTCATCTAGCCTGGGGAGGCTTTGAGCCATGTATTTGATGTATGTGGATGAAAGTGGCGATATTGGCCTCACTGGCTCGCCAACGCGCTATTTCGTATTGACGGGCCTTGTTCTGCATGAACTTCGATGGCGCCAAACTCTGGATGAGCTGATTGCCTTTCGCAGAGAGCAAAAAACCGATTTCGGTCTCAAGCTGCGAGAAGAGATCCATGCAAGCCCCATGCTTTCCAAACCAGGTGGTTTGGTGCGTATCCCCAAGCATCAGCGGCTTGAAATACTCCGCCGCTGTGCAGACAAGCTTGCCAGCATGCTCGATCTGAGCCTCATTTGTGTAGTGGTCGATAAAGCTAACAAACCAGCCAACTACGATGTTTTTGAGTCTGCATGGAAAGCGTTGATCCAGCGGTTTGAAAATACGCTGGCGCATAGGAATTTTCCGGGGCCGAGAAACCCGGACGATATGGGCATGCTTTTCTCGGACCGATCGGATGAAAAGAAACTCAACGCTCTGCTCCGACGCATGCGAGCGTTCAATCCTGTACCCAGTCAGCAATCGTCAGGTTATCGCAACCTGCAAATCAGAACCATCATCGAAGACCCGAACTACCGGGATTCCAGCCACTCGTATTTCATTCAATCGGTGGATGTCACGGCCTTTTTGCTCTATCAACACTTGGCGCCATCGGCCTATATGAAAAAGAAATCCGGCCAGAATTATTTTGGTCGTCTAGCCCCCATTGTGTGTAAACACGCATCGCCCAGAGACCCATTGCATATCGTGCGGCTATAAAAAAGGGGCCCTTGCGGGCCCCGGTGGAATCCTAATGACCAGACGAGCCGGGGTTCAGATCCGGCAAGCATCATACCCTCCGGATACCATCTTGGCAATACAGAGTGCTTGAGCAGAGGTGAGCTCCCCGCGAGCAATTGTCATTGAGCTGGGTGGCTTAGGTGAAGGCTTGTTCAATCAAGAGGGCTTGAGCCCACCACCGCATCAAGCCCAAACACAATGCTCATGGGCCTGCTGCCCTGGTGCGAGGGGTAGCGCACCCGGCCGTTGTGCGTGAAGGGAGCGGCCTTGCCAGCGGCCAGCTTGGAGTCGCGCACAAAGAGATGGATGTCGATGCCTAAAGCGGCGTGGCGGATGATTTCGTCGCCGCGTTTGCTGGTCGGGTCGGTGGCGTTCTGGCTTTGCCAGTGAAAGTGCGTGTCATCGATCCAGTGGTCCATGTAGTTGTGCTCGTCAGCCCGGCCTTGTTAGTTGAGTGTTACCAGCAAGATGTGCGCCTTTTTCTGGGCCAGCACCAAATGGCCAACTGAGAACATTTCGTTCCTAACTCAGGTGGTTGAGCATCAAGCTGGCATCCTGAATCATCATCAATCCGTTTAAGATCATCTCAATTTAAAAATAAGTACTTTAGGTAACGCGTGCAATATTCCAATCGTTCCTTCTATTCGGCACACATCAAGCAATTTGTGACATCAGACCCCAACTTGGTGCTGGGTGTCTTGACTGAGAACAGTGGTTTTTCCATCGAGACAACCCAGCGCGATGCATGGCGTTCACAGATACAAATTCTTCAGAAAGAACTGAAACCGTTCACAGGCCGCGGCACCGTTTTCTTTGAGTTCATCGTGCCGCGGTTGGGTAAACGCATCGATGTGTTGGTGTTGATCGACCACGCCATTTTTGTTATCGAGTTCAAGGTGGGTGAAGCGCTTTTCAACCGTGCTGCGGTGGATCAGGTTTGGGACTACGCGCTCGACCTCAAAAACTTCCACGAGACCAGTCACCACTGCGTGATCGCACCCATCTTGATCGCCACGCAAACACAAGGCACACGCGGTCAGATCGTCACCAGTCACCACAACGACGGTGTGCTTTTGCCGATCAACACATCCCCCGCCTTCTTGGCCGCCACCATCGAAGAGGTGTTGGCCTTTTCGTCGGGCGCCCATCTGGACGCCTCTGCTTGGGCCAACGGTCGTTACCGTCCCACCCCCACCATCATCGAAGCGGCGTCTGCGCTTTACGGCAACCACTCGGTGGCCGAACTCTCGCGCAACGATGCGGGTGAAAAGAACTTGGCGCAAACCTCGGTTGCCATTGCGCAGCTGATCCAAGACTCAAAACAACGGAAGCAAAAGGCCATCTGTTTTGTGACGGGTGTTCCCGGTGCGGGCAAAACCTTGGTGGGCTTGGACATCGCCACCAAGCACATGGACGCTGAGAGCGATTTGCACAGCGTGTACCTATCGGGCAATGGCCCTTTGGTGGCCATTCTGCGTGAAGCCTTGGTTCGGGACGAGGTGGCACGAAAAAAAGCCGTGGGACAAAAGTTGCGCAAAGGCGAAGCCAGAAAAGCCGTTGAAGCCTTCATTCAAAACGTTCACCATTTCCGCGATGCGTATTTATCGGACGAGCGGCCGCCAGTGGACCACGTGGTGATCTTTGATGAAGCGCAGCGCGCTTGGACGCTGGAACAAACCACCCAGTTTATGGCCCGCAAAAAGGGCTACCCAGACTTCAACCGCTCCGAGCCCGACTTCTTGATTTCTTGTCTTGACCGTCACCCCGACTGGGCGGTGGTCGTGTGTTTGGTGGGCGGTGGTCAAGAGATCAATACGGGTGAGGCGGGCATTGGCGAGTGGCTCAAGGCCATTCACGAGCACTACCCCGATTGGGAGGTGCACATCTCGCCGCACCTTCAAGACTCAGAGTACGGTGCAAACGGAGCGCTGACGCAGCTGAAGTCGCGGGACAACGTTCACCACAACGATGATCTGCATTTGTCGGTGTCCATGCGCTCCTTCCGCGCAGAGCATGTGTCCACCTTCGTGAAGCACTTGTTGGACCGTCGTACCGATTTGGCCCAAGCCATGTTCCAAGACGTTCAGGCGCGCTACCCAATCGTGGTGACCCGGGATTTGGACAAGGCCAAGCGCTGGTTGCGCGAAAAAGCTCGGGGCAGCGAGCGCTTCGGCATGGTGGTTTCTTCGCAAGCCGTTCGCCTGCGCCCACACGCCATCGACGTTCGTTCACCCATGGACCCCATCCATTGGTTTTTGGACGACCGCGATGACGTTCGGTCTTCTTTTTATTTGGAAGACGTTGCCACCGAGTTTCATGTTCAAGGTTTAGAGCTCGACTGGGCTTGTGTGGTCTGGGATGCCGACTTGCGCTTTGGCGAAGCCGAATGGGAATACCGTTCGTTTGTGGGCAACAAATGGCAAAAAATACACCTGGCGCATCGCCAGATGTATTTGAAGAATGCCTATCGGGTCTTGCTCACCCGCGCTCGGCAAGGCATGGTGATCGTGATCCCCCCCGGCGATCCCGAGGATCCCACCAGAGATCCGGCTTTTTACGACCCTATTTTTGGTTATTTGACCTCTCTTGGAATTCAAGTTATCTAACGAGTTCATGGACTGCACTCGCCGCTAAATGGTTCCTTGAGTTTGGCTTGCCTTCGCAAATCGTTGGGGCGGGTGTTTTGCCGGAAGGTGTCGGGTGGCCTGAAGCATTCTTCGGGCGTCACCATGTAGACGGTCCAATCGCCGTACAGCTTGCCGTCAAAGCAGAGCAGGTCACCGTTGATGGCCAAGTCCATGAGCGTGTCGTGGGTGCCTGTGAACAGTTGGGCATCTGTGGGGCTGACGAATTCCACATTCACCGAGCAGGCGTAGGTGGTGTGAAAGTACCTGAGCGGCCCAATGGCCGGGCCATCAAAGCCCCAGCCGTTCATGACTTGGTTGGGCGTGTCGCGGCCATGAAACAAGCCCAGATACAAGCCGGGCTTGCTGGGGCGAACGCCATAAACAGGCGTGGTGCTTGGGTTGGTTGCGGGGTGCATGTTGCCTCCATGTGGGTGAGGCAATCAGCTTAAGAAATTGGTGCGGCTTGGTGTACCAGGGCTTTGCCTGGGTGCGGTGGGTTGTTCATTAGCTCGGTGGTTGACGGCTAGAACCACGGCCCGTTTGACCTTGTTGGCATAACATGCCAACCCTTTTCCAAGAAGGCGCCCTCCCATGCCCACCCGAAATGTCGTGCTGACTGATCACCAAGCTGCGCTGGTCGAGCAGCTGGTCCAAAGTGGCCGCTGTCAAAATGCCATTGAGGTCCTGCGCGAGGGGCTGCGCATGGTGGAGCAGCGAGAAGCCGAGGACGCTTACCGACTTGCGGCTTTGCGAAAAGCAGCTCAAGAAGCCATTGCCGGTATTGACGCGGGGCGTTTCAAGACTTTTGAATCCAAGCAAGGCTTGCGCGATCACCTGCAGGGCATGGCTGCCAAGGTGCGCACTGACCAATGACGTCGGTATGGACAGTTCGGTTGGCAGAAAACGCCGCCATTTGGTGGTTTTCAAGGTGGCGGGGGGGGGCAAGCCATCGATGTCATCCGTTTGCTTCATGACAGCATGGATTTGACCCATGCATTTGCCGGATTGAATGGCGGCTGTTGATAGTGGGTGACGATCAATCCAGCCCATCCACCGCCATCACCCCCCGCAGTCCCACCCCAAAACTCTGAAACCCTTGCGCGTCCCATTGGGCGCTGCTGTCAATGCAGTCGTGTTGGTGGCCGTGCACCGTCATGCGCACGCCCATGCGGCGGGCCAGTGAGTCCAGCGCTTTGAAGCCGTGCTCGTGGTAGCCGGGCGCTTCGTGGGTGATGAGGATGTCGGCTTGCTGGCTGGCCAGTTGTTCCACCTCGTCGGGGTAGATGCTGGACCAGTGTTTCAGCTGCACGCCGTTTTGCCAGCGGTCTTGGCGCGGCGTCACGCGTGCGTGCGCTTCGCGGCTTCGAAACTTGGGCTTTTGTGCGTCTTTGGGGTACCACACCGCACCGCGAAACACGCCGCCCAGCCCGGCGATGCGCGTGCCGCAGGGCAGCGTGACAACGCGGCCGTGCAGTTGCCGCTCGCTCACCTCTGGGTGCCACACGTTGCCAAAGTTGTCCGCATGGTCGGTGTCGTGGTTGCCGTGGATGAACCAGACCCGCTCCCAAATGGCTTCCAGCTCGGTGTGCAGCGGCCGGGCCGGCTCCAGATCACCCAGCAGGATGACGGCGCGGGCGTGGGTTTGCAAGGCGGCATCGATGATGTGCTGCCATTGGCCGTGGGGGTCGCCGCAGAAGAGGATGGGGCCGGTCATGTGTGCGCAGCTTGGGGGCGGTCAGTGTTGCACTGTTCAGACGTTGATCAAGTCCAGTTTTCAAGCTGCAGACCCGCGACGTGCACAAAGGCTTTGTCGCTGCTCACCAAAGTGACTTGGGCATGCAGTGCATGGGCTGCAATTTGTGTGTCCAGCGGTGCCAAGGGTGTGCCCAGGCTTTGCAGCTGTGCGCGAACGGTGCCGTAGTTGTGGGCCACGGCAGCATCCCAAGGCAGCACTTCCACTCGGCGCAAAAACTCTGTGACAGCTGCTTTCAAGGCCACGGCCTCGGGGCGCTTGGCCAGACCCAATGACAATTCGCCCGCCGTGATGGCCGAGAGGCAAACGGTGTGCATGGGCACAGCCAGCAAGCGCTGGATGACTTGCGGGTGTCGTTTGATGATGTGGCTGACGGTGTTGGTGTCCAGCATGTAGCGCGGTGACATGGGCGTGCTCGCTGGTCAGTGATTGAGTGAAGGGGGCATGTCTTCAAATGGGTCTCGCTCCGGGGCTGGCGTGTGGCCTTGTGCTTGGCGTTCCTCGCTGCCCAAGAAGTCATCTGGCACTTGGGCGGCCAGAGCGGCGGTTAAAAAACCCTGCCAGTCTTCGGGCCGCCGCGACAAGATCACGTCGCCCGTGGCGGGGTCTTGTCGGATGAAGACTTCTTGGGTGTCAAACCGAAATGCGGCTGGCAGGCGCACAGCTTGGCTTCGGCCGTTGGCAAAAAGTTTGGCAGTTTGTGACATGGAGGCCTCCTTGGGTTTTGGTATATATCAAAGTATATGACGAATTTTGATTGTGCGCTACCTAAGGGGTACATCCAACGCCATGCCCACCCGCAGCCCCTCCTAAAAATTCAAAAAGCCTTCTGCGTCAGAGTGGGCGCTGCTGGCCGGGCTGTCGGATAAGCTTGAACAGTTACCCCGAATGCTTTCCGCTGTGCCACCCATGACCCCCATCGCCATCATCGACTTCGAAACCACGGGCATCTCGCCCAACATGGGCGACCGCGCCACCGAAGTGGCCATTGTCATGCTCGAAGGCGGGCAGGTGGTGGACCGCTACCAAAGCCTGATGAACGCCGGGTTGCGGGTGAATTCTTTCATCACCCAGCTCACGGGCATCACCAACGAGATGGTGCAGGCCGCACCCCCAGCCGAGCAGGTGATGCGCGAGGCGGCCCGCTTTGTGGGCGGGCGGCCCATGGTGGCGCACAACGCGGCCTTTGATAAAAAGTTTTGGCAGGCCGAGCTGGCCCGTTGCGGAGAAGATGCGTCGCACCCTTTTGCCTGCACGGTGCTGCTGTCGCGCCGCCTGTACCCGCAAGCGCCCAACCACAAGCTGGGCACGCTGGCGGCGCTGCACCATTTGCCGTCGTCAGGCCGCGCCCACCGTGCGCTGGCCGATGCCGAGATGGCCGCGCATTTGCTGGCGCAGATGCAGCACGACCTGAAAACCCGCTTCGGCTGCCAGCAGCCCGACCACGCCTTGCTGATGGGCCTGCAACGCACCAGCCGCCACATGGTGGGGCCGTATTTGAAGCACCGTGCGCAGGGTTGAACGACCCTCACCCTCTCCCTTAACCTCACCCTCCCATTCTCCGCAAACCCAGCGGCAGCTCCGTCTTGTCGTGCACTTGCTGGAGCGCAGCTCATGGGCGTGGGTTTTTGGGCTTCAAACACAATTTCTCAGGTTCGCGCAGCACCAAACCCGCGTCCACCATCTCGGCCAAAGCGCGGTAGAGGGCTTCGTGGCTCACGCCCAGCTCGGCGGCCAGCGATTTGTAGCCCGCGGTCACGGCGCAGCAGCCGCCCTTGCCTTCGGTCTCTAGCCAGTGCAGCACCCGCGCTTGCACACCCTTGAGGTTCAGGCGTTCGCATTGCAAGCGCAAGCGGCGCACCTCTTGGTTGAGCATGGCGATCCAGCGCAGGGCAAAGGCCGGGTCATCGGTGAGGGCTTGCAAGAGTGCGGGCACGGGCACGCGGGTGATGTGGGCATCGAGCACCACCACGGCATCGCAGTGGTAGCGCGGCGACTGCAGGCTGGCCTCGCTCACAAAGCCTTGGTGCGTGCGCTGCAGCACCACACTGCTGCCGTTGGCCGTCGCTCGCTCGAGCACGACTTGGCCTGCATGGACCCAAAACAGATAGCGTGGCTGTTGGCCTGTCGTGAACAGTTTTTCACCTTTGCGCAGCGGCAGCGCCTCGCATTCGGCCAAGACGGCCGGGGGCAAGAGGTCGATCAATCGCTGGTCGGGTTTTGGGGTGTTCATGTGATTGAAATCATATGAGAAAGCGCCGCCACGCCGCATACTGCCCGCATGAAAACCCCATTCTTTGCCTTTGGCCAAACCTTGCCCGAATACGCCGTGCCCGTGTTCAACGAACGTGCGGTGCGCGCCAGCGCCGGAATTCTGTTTCTGTTCGCTTTTGCGTCGTTCGCGCAAGCCTTGCTGCAGGGTGAATTCCGTTCCACGCAGGTGTTTGTGGTGGCTTTTGTGATCGAGTTCGGCATTCGCCTTTTCGTTAACCCGCGTTGGGCCCCGGCCATGATCATGGGCCAGTGGGTCGTGCGCGGCCAAGAGCCCGAGTACGTGGGCGCGCCGCAAAAGCGTTTTGCCTGGGGCATCGGCTTGGCGCTGGGCCTGTGGATGCTGTATTTGCTGGTGATCGAACGCAGCATTGGGCCGCTCAACATGCTGGTGTGTGGCACCTGTTTGTTGCTGATGTTTTTTGAAACCGCGTTCGGCATTTGCATCGGCTGCAAGCTGCACAACTGGCTTCGCCCCGAGCAAGCCCAGCTGTGCCCCGGCGGCACCTGCCGCTACACACCGCCCGCTGGCGCGGGCGGTCATTGGGGCCAAGCCTTGGTGCTGGTGGGTTTTGTGGCGGTGATGGTGGCGGTGGCGGGCTGGGTCACGCAAGCCCCTGCATTGCGCGGCATGCACCACCCGGCGATGCACGGCACACCGAGCCAGCCCACAGGCAGCGAAGAAGCGCGCTGCCGTGTGCCCGAATTCGCCAAGGCCATGGGCCACGAGACCATTTGGAAACAACACAACGGCTGTCTTTGAAAGGACCCCACCATGACCACACTCATCTTTGACGTCGAGAACATCAAATGCGGCGGCTGCGAAAACTCTATCCGCAAAGGCCTGATCAGCATCGCGGGCGTGAATGAGGTGCTGATCGACCGCGAGCAGCAACGCATCACGCTCTTGGCCAACGAGGCCGAGCGCAGCGCCATCGCCGACAAACTGCGCAGCATGGGCTACCCCGAGCAAGGCTCGGTGTCAGGCATTCAGTCGGGCTTGGCGCAGGCCAAGTCGATGGTGAGCTGCGCGATCGGCAAGGTCAGCGCTTAAATCCGTGCAAGTCTGGTTCGACGAAGCTTTGCTGACAGGCTTGCTGCGCACCCGTTCAATTTCATCCCAAACCGAGCGGCAGTGCCGCCCGAGATGCACCGCTTCAGCGCCGTCCTGTTGTGAACTGAATGCTCAACGCGGCGCACGGAGTGTCACGCTCAAGCCCCCTTCGGGGCGGTTGGCCAGCACCAAGCTGCCGCCCAACGCCGACATGAGGTTGAGTGCGATCGACAAGCCCAAGCCCGTGCCGCCGGTTTGTCGGTTGCGCGAGCTTTCCTGGCGCACAAACGGTTGCAACACCGTTTCCAAATCGGACGCCGGCAAGCCCGGCCCCTCATCGGTCACCACGATGCGCCAGTGCTCGGGTTGACGGGGGTCTTGGCAGGACAAACTCACCACTGCGCGGTGGCCGTAGGTGATGGCGTTGTGTACCACATTGCCCAGCACCCGACGCAACGCGGCCACATCGGTGTGGACCAAGCAGTCCTGGTCGGTGCCTTGCAGTTGCACTGCCCAGCCCAGGTCTTCCCATTCACTGAGTTGGGTTTGCAAGAGTTGGTTCAAATGAACCGGTTGACGCTGGGGTTGAGCGTGCCAACTCCGGGCCAGCGCCAGGCCGTCGTGCACCAGGTCTTGCATTTCACTCAGGTCCGCTTGCATGCGCAGGCGCAGCGAATCGTCACTGACCCATTCGGTTTTGAGGCGCAAGCGCGTCAAGGGCGTTTGCAAATCGTGTGCGATGGCGGCGAGGACCTGCGTTTGCTGGGCCATGTGCCGTTGCAACTGGGTTTGCATGTGGTTAAAGGCCTGTGCGGCTTGGCGCACTTCGGTGGGGCCGCTGTCGGGCAGCGCAGCGCGGTTGGGGTGGGCGGCCAAATCCA
The DNA here is from genome assembly GCF_048019295.1 of Limnohabitans sp. DCL3. Taxonomy (GTDB): domain Bacteria; phylum Pseudomonadota; class Gammaproteobacteria; order Burkholderiales; family Burkholderiaceae_C; genus Limnohabitans_A. The sequence goes on from NZ_CP171842.1 coordinate 14,961, forward strand.
AAGCGGCTTGGGTCATGCGTTTGAGGGGGCGTGTGGCGTAAATGACCGCCAGCCAAGTCAACAGTGCCAAGCCCACAATCACCGTCAGCGCCACCAAGGCCCAAGGTGTTCGCCCGCCCCAGCCGGGCTGGCCCATGGCCTCGTGCGAGGGGGGAGCGCTGGGTAATCTGGCATAAACCTGTGCCCCATCGGCCAACAACAGAGACACCCAAGTCTGTTCGTGAGCGGGCCTGGCGCGGTGCTCTTGGCCCTCCTTGTCGTGGTCATGGGGGCGCACAGGCGGCAGGTGCCGCACGCGCGGTTGGCGTGACTCCAATTCTTCTTCCAAGTATTTTGCGAGGGCGCGAACGTGGGGCGGCAGTGGTGTTTCGTTCGGTGTCCATGCTGCTGGCGGTTCAAGACGCCAACGTGCTCGGCCTTTGACTTGGTCTTGCATCCACAGGGCGCGTTGGTCTGGGCTTAAGGTGTCGAGCCAGTCGGCCGATGCCGCTAACTCTTGAGCCAGTCGGGCATGCTGTATCACTTGGCCGCGCACCATGCGCTCATCCAGCGCCAGCCAGGCTGCAGCGGCCAGCACCAAAGCCAGGCCCATCAGCCACACCCACAACAAGCGTGCAAACAGGCTTTGTGGCCAGATTTTTTGGAACACAGCGTTCATTCGCCTTGTACCTCGGTGGCCAGCACATAGCCCTCGCTGCGCACGGTCTTGATCAGGCCCAAGGCGCGCGCAGGTTCACCCAAGCGCAAACGCAGGCGGCTGATGAGCAAATCAATGGAGCGGTCAAACGCATCTGCCGTTCGGCCTTGGGTGAGTTCGAGCAATTGGTCGCGCGAGAGCACCTTGTTGGCATGCTGGAGCAAGACGAGCAAAACGCGGTATTCGCCCGAAGTCAGCACCAACAACACGCCATCGGGATTGCGCACCTGACGCGTCACCGCATCCAGTGTGTAGCCCGAAAATCGCCAAAACAGCGTGCCCGTGGCGCTTTGCAAATTGCCCGGCAAGGCACGCGAGCGGCGCAGGATGGCACGGATGCGGGCCAACAATTCCCGCGGTGCAAACGGTTTGCCCAGGTAATCATCGGCCCCCATCTCGAGGCCCAAGATGCGGTCAGCATCCTCGGTACGGGCTGTGAGCATGAGGATGGGCAAAGCCGCGTGGGGGCTGCCTTGGGCGCGCAAGTCCCGGCAAATGGTCAGGCCGTCTTCGCCCGGCATCATCACATCGAGCACCAACAGATCCACTCGCTGCGACTGCAGGGCATGCCGCATTTCACGGCCATTGGCTGCGGTGCTGCACTGAACACCGTTTTGCTGAAGGTATTGCGCGGTCAATTGGCGAATTTCAGGGTCGTCATCGACCATCAAAACGCGGTCAGGGGAGGAGGTCATGCCGGCATGATACGGTGGCCGCCCGGTTTTTTTGTATCAGAACATGTCTGCAGTCTGCTCAGACACAAGCGCATGCAAAACACTGGGCTTCAGACACGATTTTTTGACGCGACCATCGTTCAATACACCCATCTGACACCCGTCAGAGACCGCCCAGAGCGGGTTTACACTTTCAAGGAGTCTGAAATGAACCAACGAGTGATTTGGATGTTGTCGGCGGCACTGCTCAGCGGGGCCAGCATGACGGCCATCGCTGCCCAACACGGCATGAACATGCACCCTGCACATCGCAGTGGCGCAGCGCACCAACGCGGTCATGGTGCAGAGGCCCAATTGGCCAAACTGGAGAGCGCTTTGAAATTGGAGGATGCGCAGCGCCCCGCCTGGAACGCTTTTGTCAAAGACATCCAAGAATTGGCACGGGCCCGTGAAAAGCAGCATGAGGGCATGCGCGAAGCCATGCATTCATCGAAAGACACCCAAGCCGTGGGGGCGATCGAGCGCATGGACGCCATGAGCCAACGGCTGCAGAACCACCAAGCGCACTTGAGCCAAATGAAACAAGCCACACAAACCTTGTTGGCCCGGCTCAACCCGGCGCAGCAATCGGTGTTCAACGCTGAATGGGTGAACTGGATGGGGCGCGAGGGCCGTCCACAGCGTGGCCACTCGGGTCACCAAGACCATCGCGAGTCGCGCAAAGGTTAATGTTGTGGGCTGGGCGCCCGCACCACACCCGCATAGGCTTGGCGCGTTTCGGGGCTCACGGCTTCGAGTGCCTGCTCGTAGCGGGTTTGGTGTTGGGCCACCATGCGGGCTGAGGCAATGGTTTTGGATTTGCAAAACCAGTGGCAGCTGTGTTGCATCAAAAACATCTCGCCCATCATGCGAAATGAGCGCTCTTTGGGCGCCAAACCGTGCAGGTTGCTGACGGTACGCTCAATGCCTTGGGCGTGCACCTCGAGCAAGCGGCGCATGTCGAAGGTGAATTGGGGAGAAAGTTGGTCGATGTACGGAATCGCCAGCTTGAAGCCACGGGTGGCGGGAGCGCTGAGCTTGGCAAATTCCCGCGCCAGGTTGCGGAACTCGTGCGCCAGTTGCTGTTCGGCTTGTTCTTGCAGTTGCAGAATTTGCTGTTGCCGTTCGGGATCGGTCTCACCCAGCGCCCGCATGTAGGCACTGGTGAGTTGTTCCATGTGTTTTTCAATCTGGTAGGGGCGCAATTGCTCGGCCAGCAAGGCGGTGCGTTGGCGCTGCCCACGGGTGTTGAGCCAGTGGATGCCTGTGGCCAATAAAAACAGCAGACTGAGAAATTCCATAAATCCAGTGGGTCATGGCCGAGATGGCCGTTGCGGCAAGTGTAGTGAGTTGGTGCGGGCAAGCCCAATTGGAGAGTTGACTCTAAAGTGCGGGTTTTCCCTTGCTTGTGTTTCGGCATGCTGTTCAAATTGCTGCATTGCAACAAAACCTCTTCAAGGAAAAACCATGAACTTCAACGCCGATCAATTCGCCGCCGCTCAACAAGCCAACCTGTCTGCCGCTGCGGACCTGTCGCAAACCGCATTTGCCGGTTTTGAGCGTTTGGTTGAGCTGAACATGGCTGCTGGCAAAGCCGCTGTGGGCGAGTCTTTCGCCAACATGCAAGCCCTGATGGGTGCCAAGTCCCCTCAAGACCTGATGGCTGTGCAAGCCGCTTTGGTGCAGCCCGCCTTCGAAAAATCGGTGTCTTACGGCCGTCACTTGGCTGACATCGCCAACAGCACCAGCGCCGTGTTCACCAAAGCGGCCGAAGGCAAAATGGCCGAGTCCGAGCAAGCGGTCAAAAGCTTGGTTGAGAACAGCCTGAAAAATGCACCAGCAGGCTCTGACGCCGCTGTCGCCGCGATCAAAACGGCTTTTGAAGCCGGCCAAACAGCCGCTGAAACCCTGAAAAAAGTGGCCAAGCAAGCTGCCGAGACCGCTGAGTCCAACATCAAGGCGGCCACTGCCCAAGCCGAAGCTTCGGTCAAGTCCGCCATGTCCAAGGCCAAAGCCAAGGCTTGATTTGGGCCTTTGCTAGCGGGTCCTGAACAGGGCCCGCTTTCTACAATCAGGGTGTCTTCGGACACCCTTTTTGTTTTGGATCGCACCCATGTCATCAGCCTTTGCGCAAGCGTCAGTCCCCATTTTGCAGATCGAGGGGGGCGTGGCCTCCATCACTTTGAACCGCCCGGCCCAGCGCAATCGCTTGGAAAACGGCGACCTCAAGGCCTTGCTGGACCACTTTGAAGCCATTGAGCACCACCCGGACGTGCGTGTGCTGGTGTTGACCGCGAATACAGCGGGGCAGCCCAAGCCTGTTTTTTGTGCGGGCTACGACATCGGCGGGTTTGACGAACCGGGCCATGGCGCCACTTTCTTTGAAGCGATCCCCGATACCTTGGCCAAGTTGCGCCCCGTGACGATTTGCGCCCTCAACGGCAGCGTGTACGGCGGCGCCACCGATGTGGTGTTGGCCTGCGACTTGCGCATCGCTTTGCAGGGCATCGAATGGCGCATGCCCGCCACCGCTTTGGGCTTGCATTACTACCCCAGTGGTTTGCAGCGTTATGTGAGTCGCTTTGGCTTGGCGGCGGCCAAACGGGCATTTTTGACGGCGCGGCCATTCACGGCCCAGCAACTGGATGCACTGGGCTTGTTCGAGGCCCTGGTGGAGCCGGTGGAATGGGCGCAGACGCAGCAAGCTCTGTTACAAGACGTCCTGGCCTTGGCGCCCTTGGCCGTGCAAGCCACCAAAAAATCCTTGAATGAGATCGCGGCCGGCACGCAAGACGAAAGCCTGCTGCGTGCACGCGAAAACCTGAGCAGCCTCAGTGCCGACTTTGCGGAGGGGCGTGCCGCGTTTGCGCAGCGGCGTCGGCCTATTTTTGTGGGACGCTGACCGGGGTCTATCAAGAATTTGCACTTCGAGCCGACTCTTCTCAGTCATGCAGCCACATTCTCTTTACCGCCGTGCCTTGAAAACCTTGGGTTGGGCCACCCTGATGCCCTGCGCGCTGACCTTTGTGGGTTGGGCCCAAGCGGGCCAATACCGTTTGATGGCCGACCAGTCCAATGCGGTGGTGGTGGCCGCGCGGGTGCAAAACGCGGAGCAGCTTTGCAATCTGGAAATTACCATTCAGGGCCAAGCCAGTGTGGAGCGAGAAGTGCGCGCCCCAGACTTTGAGGCCCGCATCGACATCACGCCTCAAGAGCTCGAATCCGTGGTGGTGACTTGGCGTGGCAAGTCCAAACGTGTCAGCGATGACATCGTCAACGCCTGCCCTACACAGGGGCGCACGCAGTTTGGGGTGGTTTATGACAACGTGGCCTTGCGTGCCTCGTGGCTTCGTGCTTTCGCTGCCATGGGGCCCGCCAAGGCCGAATGTGTGCGCACGGCACTGCAGCTGGGGCAGGTGCGCTACGAGTGGTTTGATGTGAACGACCATCAATCCAGCCCGGAGGACTTGAAAATTCAGCGAGCCATGGGCCAGTGCGATGCCTTCTTGGCCCAGAAAAAAGCGTGGGGCGACGACAACCCCAAGAATTTCGCCTGTGTGCTGTCCGGTGTGAAGACCCGGTGCGAGGGTTTTTACAGTGCCACCGAGAACGGCAAAACCCGCCCCATCACGGCCGAGGAGGCCATTCGCCGCCAACTGGCCAAACAAGCCTGGGGTACTGGGGTGAGAGAAACCGCGGGCGCCAAAGCGGTCCGTCAAAAGCAGGAGCAAGCCCAGAAGGACCAACTGCTGGCCCAAGAGCAAGCCAAAGTGAAGGCGGCCGTCGAGGCGCGCGAGCGTGAAGAGCAAATCGCCCGAGAAGCCCTTGCGGCACAAGCCCGAGAGCGCAAAGCCAAGGCCGAGGCCGAGTACGCCAGGCGCATGCAGGAAATCGAACGCCTTGAGCAAGAGCGCCTGGAAAAACGCAGCTGGGTGCTCAAGCAACTGGAAAAGCTCAAGAGCGATCCCAAGGCGGATGCCCAGTCAGAGGGGAAGGGTGACGGCAAAGGCGATGCGAAGGGGGAGGCCAAGCCGGAAGAGCCCAAGCCGAAGTGAGGGCCGCAGCGCCGTAAGGGGTGGTCGCCTAAACCGGCCCAGAATGTGAACGCCCCGCCGACCACGCCGTGCCCATGGATGCGGTCATGACCATGGCAATCGCCAGCCCCTGAAAAAGCGTCAAGTTTTCGGCCAGCACCCACCACCCGGCCAAGGCGCCCACAGCGGGCTCCAAGCTGAGCAAAATACTGAAGGTGTTTTTGGGCAGGTGCCTGAGCGCGAACATTTCCAGTGCATAGGGAACAGCGCTCGACAGCAGCGCCACGGCCAAGCCGGCGACCAACCATTGTGGGTCCAGCAAGGTGCTGCCGGCCTGTGCCACGCCAATGGGCGCCACCACCAAGGCTGCGGCCAACATGCCCATCGGCGTGGCCATGCTGCCGTAGCGCTGGGCCACACGTTGGCCAAACACGATGTATAGCGCCCAGCAAACACCCGCCGCCAATGCGAAAGCCATGCCGCGCGGGTCAAGCGCTGCAGCAGCGTCTGCGCCAGGCAGGGGCAACAGCAAGCCCAGGCCCAAAGCGGCCAACGCCACCCACAGCCAGTCACTGGCTTTTTTCGAAGTCCAGACCGCCACCGCCAGCGGCCCGGTGAACTCGATGGCGATCGCCACACCAAAGGGGATGGTCTTGATGGCGCTGTAAAACAACAGGTTCATGATGCCCAGCGTCACGCCATACAGACCCAGCGGCAGCGCGTCGGACCACGCCCAGCGGCGACGCCAGGGGCGAAACACCGCCATCAGCATCACGGTGGCAAAGACCAGCCGGTAAGCGGTGGTGCCCTCAGGCCCCAAGGCGGGGAAAAGACTCTTGGCAAAAGAGGTGCCGATCGCCAGAGAAATCAAGCTGCTCATCAAGGCCAGCATGGCCCACAAACGCAGGTTCAAATGGCACCTCTTTCTGTGACGTCCAGCACGATGGGGTGTCCGTGTGGCGTGCGCTCGGCGGCGTCGGCCCAGGCCTGTTCGAGGTCATGGATTTCGTTGTGCGTGCCCAGCTGCTGCTCGATCACCAAGTGCTCCAGCGCATGGAGCCAGTGGGTGTAATAAAGGCTGCCGTCATTGGCTTCGCCGCGCGTTTGGCCCGCACGGATCTCGCGCGTCAGGGCTTCGGCCCACTGCGGCCAGGTGAAGACGCCTTGTTCGTGCAGATGCAAGGTCATGGCAAAGGCGTGGGCCTGCCAGGGTTCTTCAAAAACGGTGCCGTTGTTGGCCGCGGGGGGCATGGGGAAGCCGTCGCCACAAGCTTGGGCCAGGTCGTTCAGGGTGGTGGTCATGCAGCAACAGCCTCCAAATAAGACTCCCAGGCGTCCACGCTCACTTGGTGCCCGGCTTCGGCTTGCGGGCCCCACAGCTCGGTGCCGTCAAAAACGACGGTGTAGAGGTGCTCGGCCGTGCCGTCAAAAGGCGGCAACATTTGGCTCACATGCCGATCGGGCAAAACGTGGCTGCCGTGGTGCAGCACCACAGTGCCGATGTGTCCTCGCACATAGCGTGGCAGGCGGGTGTGGCCTAGGGGGTTCAGGTTCAGGGCCCGCACGCGTTGACCCACGGCAAAGCGTGGCGCTTGCGTGCTGGGTCGGTCGGTCGGGCTGCCTTTGGCCAGTGCGGCGTCCACGTCAGCGGCTTGGAGCACCCGCACGCCCGCCATGGGCGGCGTGATGGGCTGGCCCAGCGCCAGCTCTTCGGCGGTGATCAAGCCGCGCTCGATCAACAGGTTTTGCAGAGCTTGCGTCCAGATGGCGTAGTAAGGGCCTTTGACATAGTCCAGCGGAGGCAGGGATTCGCGGGCCGAGCGGGCCAAGTCGATGTTCCACAGGCCACTGGCGCCCATGGCCACGGTCACGCCCAGTGCCCGGCGCTCCCAATCGCCATGAAACAGCGGCTCGTTGGCCTCGATCTGAACAGGGCCGTAGCCTTGCAGGCCGCCCATGTCGTGCACGCCGTTCATGGGGTCACCTGTGGTTTCAATGCAGGATTGACGGGCAGGCCGGTGCCAATCATGGCGTCGCGGGTGACCAGTTGGGCCAATTGTTCTTCGGTCCAGCCCTCGGTGCCTGCGGGGCGCTCGGGCAAGACCAGGTAACGCACTTCGGCGGTGGAATCCCAGACGCGGATGTTTTGCCCTTCAGGCAGAGTGACGCCGAAATCGGCCAGCACCGCACGCGGCTCGATCACGGCGCGGGAGCGGTAGGCGGCACTTTTGTACCAAACCGGGGGCAGGCCCAGCACCGGCCAGGGATAGCAGCTGCACAAGGTGCAGACCACCATGTTGTGGGTGTCCGGCGTGTTGGGCACGGCCACCATGTGCTCGCCTTGGCGCCCGGTGTAGTCCATCGAGGCGATGGCGGCGGTGGCGTCCCGCAGCAGCCAGTCCCGAAAAGTCGGGTCTGTCCAGGCGCGTGCCACCACTTTGGCGCCGTTGTGGGGACCGACGTGCACCTCGTAGGTTTCGATGATGCGGTCGACAGCGGCGGGATCCAGATACCCTTTTTGCATCAGCAATGTTTCCAGGGCGCGTACCCGCAAGTCCATCTCGCCCAAAGTGCTGTGCGCAGGGTCGTGCGGGTGCTCATGGTCATGGGCATGAGTCGGTGCAGATTCAGCGTGCATGGCGCATCCTTTTGGGGGCAGGCCCTGTGGGCTCAAGGGTGGATCGTGGGGGTGCGGTCAGTTGGGCGCGCGGTCAGTTGGGGGCGCCAACCTCTCTTGGAAAAGGCTTTCGAAAGAGATCATAGCGCCGCATACAATGGCGGCTTCGTTCGCGCGGCGCAGATTTTTTGCCCCGATAAACCCAGATTGATCCCCTTCAGTGGAGTTTCCATGTTCATTTCTTCCGCTTTTGCCCAAACCGCTCCTGCCGCTGCAGCAGGGGGCGACATGCAGTCCACCCTGATGAGCATGCTGCCTTTGTTGCTGATGTTTGCGGTTTTGTACTTCGTGATGATTCGTCCTCAGATGAAAAAGCAGAAAGAGCACCGCGCCATGATCGACGCTTTGGCCAAGGGCGACGAGGTCGTGACGGCCGGTGGTTTCTTAGGCAAAGTCAGCAAGCTGGGTGAAGCTTATGTGGGCGTGGAGTTGGCCTCCGGCGTGGAAGTGCAGATGCAGCGCAGCGCAGTGGTGCAAGTGTTGCCCAAAGGCACCATCAAGTAATTGGTCGGTTTTTCACCCTGCACGCGAGTCAATATGAACCGTTACCCGGTATGGAAGTACGCGATCCTCGTGATCGCCATGTTGCTGGGCGTGGTCTACACCCTGCCCAACTTTTTTGGTGAAGCCCCTGCGGTGCAGGTGTCTTCGAGCAAGGCGACCATCAAGGTGGACACTTCGACGCTGCAGAAGGTGGAGGACGCACTGAAAGCGGGTGCCTTGAATCCCCAATTGGTGTCCTTGGAGGGCAACTCGGTCAGAGCCCGCTTTCAAAGCACCGATGAGCAACTGAAAGCCAAAGATGCGATCCAAAAAGCCCTGACACCCGAGGGCGCAGACCCTCAGTTTGTGGTGGCACTCAATTTGGTCTCGCGCTCACCCGCTTGGTTAACCGCTTTGCACGCGTCGCCCATGTATTTGGGTTTGGATCTGCGCGGTGGCGTGCATTTCATGCTGCAAGTGGACATGCAAGCGGCGTTGACGCAAAAGGTCGAATCCATCACGGGAGACCTGCGCAGCTTGCTGCGCGAGAAAGACGTGCGCCACGGCGGTATCAGCCGCAATGGACAAAGCATTGAGGTTCGCTTGCGCGATGCCAAACAGCTCGAGGCCGCCAAACGCGTGTTGTCTGAGCAGTTTGCCGACTTGCAATCGCAAGAGGCCGCCGACGGCAGCGAGTTCCGCCTCACCGCCAGCATCAAACCCGAAGCCGCACGCCGTGTGCAAGAGCAGGCTTTGAAGCAGAACATCACCACGCTGCACAACCGGATCAACGAGCTGGGCGTGGCCGAGCCGGTGATCCAGCAGCAGGGCCTGGACCGCATCGTGGTGCAGTTGCCCGGTGTGCAGGACACGGCCAAAGCCAAAGACATTTTGGGCCGCACCGCCACCCTCGAGGTGCGCATGGTCGATGAGAGCACCGAAGCGCGCGCCGCAGAGCAGGCCGGTGGCATCGTGCCGTTTGGCGCCGAACGCTACCTGGAACGCGACGGCCGCCCCTTGATCGTCAAGAAACAGGTCGTGCTCACGGGCGACAACCTGACGGACGCCCAGCCGGGTTTTGACGGCCAGACGCAGGAACCCGTGGTCAACCTGACCCTGGACGCCAAGGGCGCCCGCATCTTCAAGGACGTGACGCGCGACAACGTGGGCAAGCGCATGGCCATCATCTTGTTCGAAAAGGGCAAGGGCGAAGTGGTGACAGCCCCCGTGATCCGCGCCGAAATTGGGGGAGGACGCGTGCAGATTTCTGGCCGCATGACGACTGCCGAGGCCAACGACACCGCGCTGCTGCTGCGTGCCGGCTCGCTGGCTGCGCCCATGGAGATCATCGAAGAGCGCACCATTGGCCCGAGCCTGGGCGCTGAGAACATTGCCAAAGGCTTCAACAGCGTGACCTGGGGTTTCCTGGTGATCGTGGCCTTCATGGTCATTTATTACGCGGTGTTCGGTTTGTTCTCCGGCATCGCGCTGGGCGTGAACCTGTTGTTCTTGGTGGCCATTTTGTCGATGTTGCAGGCGACCCTGACGCTGCCGGGCATGGCCGCGATGGCGCTGGCTTTGGGCATGGCGATTGACTCGAACGTGCTGATCAACGAGCGCGTGCGTGAAGAGCTGCGCAACGGGGTCAGCCCCCAAGCGGCCATCCACGCCGGTTACGACCGGGCTTGGGCCACGATTTTTGACTCCAACATCACGACCTTGATCGCGGGCGTGGCCTTGCTGGCCTTTGGCTCCGGCCCGGTGCGCGGCTTCGCTGTGGTGCACTGCATTGGCATCTTGACCAGCATGTTCTCGGCGGTGTTCTTCTCACGCGGCTTGGTCAACCTCTGGTACGGCGGCAAGAAAAAACTCAAATCGGTATCGATCGGCACCGTGTGGCGGCCCGAGTCGGGCGCTGCGGTGAAAGCCGATTAAGGGGAAAAGACCATGGAATTGTTCAAAATCAGAAAAGACATTCCGTTCATGAAGCACGCGTTGGTGTTCAACGTGATTTCCTTCGTGACGTTTGCTCTGGCGGTCTTCTTTCTGTTCAGCCGCGGTCTGCACCTGTCGGTGGAGTTCACGGGTGGCACCTTGATGGAAGTGAGCTACAGCCAACCCGCCGACCTGCAAAAGGTGCGCGGCACGGTGGCCACGCTGGGTTTTTCAGAAGTACAGGTGCAAAACTTTGGCTCGGCACGCGATGTGATGATCCGTTTGCCTGCGCAAAAAGGCGTGAGTTCGGCCCAGCAAAGTGAAAAAGTCTTGTCCGCCCTGAAAGCCAACGACCCCGATGTGACCTTGCGCCGCACCGAGTTCGTCGGCCCGCAGGTGGGCGATGAGCTGGCCGAAGACGGCCTCAAGGCGCTGGCCTTTGTGGTGGTCGGCATCATGGTTTATTTGGCGATCCGCTTCGAGTGGAAGTTCGCCGTCTCGGCCATCATTGCCAACTTGCACGACGTGGTCATCATTTTGGGATTTTTTGCTTTCTTCCAGTGGGAGTTTTCACTGGCGGTTCTGGCCGCCGTGTTGGCCGTGCTGGGTTACTCGGTCAACGAATCGGTGGTGATTTTTGATCGGATCCGTGAGAACTTCCGCCGGTACCGCAAGATGAACACCGTCGAGATCATCGACAACGCGATCACCTCCACCATCAGCCGCACCATCATCACCCACGGTTCGACCCAGATCATGGTGCTGTCGATGCTGCTGTTCGGTGGCGAGACCCTGCACTACTTCGCCATGGCACTGACCATTGGCATTTGCTTTGGCATTTACTCGTCGGTCTTCGTGGCGGCGGCCATTGCCATGTGGTTGGGCTTGCAACGCGAAGACCTGATCAAGCCGCTCAAGAAAGACATCGATCCGAGCGATGAAAATTCGGGCGCGGTCGTCTGACCGATCTTGAGAAAAGGGCCTCTTGTGGCCCACCTTTGGGGGCCACGGCGATCACGCCGATCCCAAGCGCTGAAACAGTCCTCCGGGCAGGCGGCCGACGTGTCCCTGCATTTCAAGCTCCAGCAATTGGGCTTGCAGCCGGGCTGTGGGCAGTCCGCAGCGGGCTTGCAGGGCGTCCAGACTCACCGGGTCATGGCCCAGTGCCGTCAGCAGTTCGTCTTCGGGCAGGTCTTCGGCCGTTGACGTGAATGCCAGCGGCACCTGCGCCACATGGCCGGGCCCACGCAATTCCTCCAGAACGTCTTGTGCCGACTCGACCAGCTTGGCGCCTTGCTTGATGAGCAGGTGACAGCCCTTGGATTGGGTGGCGTGGATCGAGCCGGGGATGGCCATCACGTCGCGGCCTTGCTCCAGGGCTTGTTGGGCGGTGATGAGCGAGCCCGACTGCAGGGCAGCCTCGACCACCAAAGTGACCTGCGACAGACCCGAAATCAATCGGTTGCGGCGAGGGAAATTCGGCGCCAGGGGCGGTGTGCCCAAGGGGTATTCGCTCAGGAGCACCCCGCGTTGGGCGATCTGGTGCGCCAAGTCGCGGTGCTGACGGGGATAGACCCGGTCCAGGCCCGTGCCCACCACAGCGATGGTGGGTAATGTTGTGCCCAATGGGCCATCCACCACGCCTTGAAGGGCCCCTTCATGGGCGGCACCATCAATGCCCAGCGCCAAGCCCGAGACAATGGTCAAGCCGCTTGCGGCCAAGCAGCGGGCAAATTCGCGGGCATGGATGAGCCCTTGGGGTGTGGGGTTGCGGCTGCCGACCATCGCCACGCTTTGCCCGATGGCATGCTGGCGCAGTGCATCGATTTGCCCCAAGGCATAGAGCATCAGCGGTGGGTCTGGAATTTCCAGCAAGGCGGCGGGGTAGTCGGGGTCACCCAAGGTGATCAGGGCGCGCGCCATGCCCGGCTCCAAGGCTGTCTGCAGCCAGCGCCAAGTGTTTTCACGCAAGTCATGCCAGCCCTGCGGTACTTCGCACAGCGCTTGCGCTTGGGCGGCCGAAACGACTTGGCGCAAGGTGGTTCCGGATTGCTCAAAGATGGCGCTGGGCTGCCCCCAAGTGGCCAGCAAGCGCCGCGCCGTTTCCGGTCCAACGCCGGGGGTCAGTGCCAGGCGCAACCAGGACGCCAGCGCTTCGGATGTGTTCAGCATCGTGTCTCCCTGTGCAGCCTTGGCGGCTGTCTGTGGGGGCATTGTGGGCCCAATGGGCTGCTTTGCCTAGCCTGGGTGCAGCACGCGCAAATGCTGCAAACGCTGGCCTCAGCGAGCGGGGGTTGGGCGCCGTTGGGCCAGCCAACCAAACCAGAAGTGATTGGCCAAGACCACGGCCCAGCAGATGAAGCCGGTCCACAGGGTGTGGCTTGGAAAGTGGGCGCCTCTGAGCGTCTGGGTCAAGCCCAGCAAGAAGCCCATTGACAAAACCACCCCCAAAATGCGCAGGCCTGTTTGGCGGTGAGTCAACGAATCGGAGACCAGCCAGGGCAATGCCAAGCCAAGAAAGGCGAAAGCGGAGGACACGTGTCCCCCGGGGAAGCACCGACCCGAGCCCCCATCTGCCACCCCCCAAAGCCAGTGAGAAACATGCGCGGCGGGGCCGCCAAAGGCCTGCAGCTCCCAGGGGCAACTGGTCAAGCTGAAGCTCTTGAGGGTGCTGATGGCGACCAGACTCAGCGTGATGCCCACCATGATTTCCGAGCGCTGCCAGCGCGTCAATTGCCGAAGCATCTTTTGCGGCCACCAGACCATCACGAGCAATCCCAAATACACCAAGATCGCCAACTGCTTGGCCCGGGTGTGCAACACGGTCTCCAACCACCAGTTCGCACGAAATCGAAAGCCCGTGCTGTCTGCAAGTGCCTGCATCACACCCATGTCGAGACCTGAAAAATCCCATGCCAGCAAACACATCAGCACTGCCCAAGTGATCAGTCCCAACCGCCGTGTTGGGGACAAGTCGCTCGGGTGGGCATAGTGGTGTGCGGGGCTCATGGAGGTCAAATTCAGTGTGGCGAATGCGTCATGCGCTTGAACGTGGGGCTTTGCACTCTACAGCGCAGCGCCCAAGGAACAGCTCGGACTTTAAGGGCGTTTGCTCCAAAAATGCGCCGCAACCTCGTCGAAATGCCGATTTGAGCGCTGCCTCAGCGCGCTTTCATCTGCCGTGTCTAGAATCGAGCCCATTTGTACTTGAGGCAACCGTGTCATGAAGCTTCTTACTCCGCGCACGGCGTGGCACCCCACGCAGTTGTTGGCGGTTATGGTCTTGTGGCTGACAACGGCCGGTAACCTGCCATTTTGGATGGCGATTTGGCGATTGCCTGAAACCCAAGGTCTGCGTGCATTGACCACCATGGGCAGCTTGTGGGTGATCTTGCTGGCATTGCTGACTTGGTTTTTGTGCCTGTGGGTCTGGCCTCGGTGGCTCAAGCCGGTGGGTGTGGCGATGCTGGTCACCGTGACGTCCAGCAGCTACTTCATGCTGACCTACGGCGTCGTCATCGACGCCAGCATGCTGGCCAATGTGGTCCAGACCGATGTGCGCGAAGTGCGTGACTTGTTGTCTTGGCCCATGTTGGCGGCCGTCTTGATGGGGGTGGTATTGCCTGGGGTATGGCTCTGGCGGCAGCCGATCCGATCGGTGCCGGCCAAATCGTTGATCGGGCGACAACTCGGCACGGCCTTGCTGGCGTTTTTGGTGGCCATGGGGGTGTTTTGGATGTCGTTCCAAGACATTGCCTCCCTGACCCGCAACCACAAGCAGTTGCGCTACATGATCAACCCGTTCAACAGCCTTTATGCGGTGACCCTGTTGACGGTGGGCCAAGCCGCTCAGGCCACCCGACCTTTGCAGAGCATTGGCGAAGACGCCAAGTTGCTCAAGACACCCAGCAGCGAGGCCAGCGCGCCCTTGGTGGTGCTGATTTTGGGCGAAACTGCCCGTGCGGCCAATTTCGGCCTGGGCGGCTATGCCAGGGACACCACGCCCCAGCTGCGTCAGTTGCGGGCGCAGGGTGATTTGGTCTATTTCTCGGACGTCAAGTCCTGTGGCACCAGCACCCAAGCCTCGGTGCCGTGCATGTTTTCGCATCTGGGCAAATCGGCCTACGAAAGCAGCAAAGACCGCTATGAGAGCGTGTTGGATGTGTTGCAGCGCGCCGGTATGGCGGTGCTGTGGCTGGACAACCAGTCGGGTTGCAAAGGGGTGTGCGACCGGGTGCCGAGTGTGGCGACCACCGCGCTGAAGGTGCCCGAGTATTGCGCCAGTGGCGAATGCCTCGATGAAGTCATGCTGCACGAGTTGCCCCAACAACTGGCGGCTTTGGATCCGCTCAAGCGCGCCCAAGGCACGGTGGTGGTGATGCACCAGATGGGCAGCCACGGGCCAGCCTACTACAAGCGTTCGCCCGCGGCCATGAAGCCCTTCCAGCCTGAGTGCAGCAGCCATGCCTTGCAAAACTGCCCCCCTGAGCACATCGTCAACGCGTACGACAACTCCATCGTCTACACGGACCATTTCATTGCCAAAACGGTGAAGTGGCTGCAAGCTCAATCACGTCCGACGGCGCTGATGTACCTGTCCGATCATGGCGAGTCACTGGGCGAGAAAGGTCTTTATCTGCATGGCATGCCTTACAGTTTGGCCCCCAAAGAGCAAACCCATGTGCCCATGTTGGTGTGGTTGTCCAAACCCCTGCAACGGGAACGCCAGTGGGACATGAATTGCTTGCAATCGCAAAGTGCCAAGGCCTTGTCGCACGACCACCTTTTCCACTCGGTGCTCGGCTTGACGCAGGTCAGCACCCAGCTGGCCAAGCCAGAGTTGAACCTTTTTTCCGCTTGTGCTGCTGGGCGTTGAGCGCCGTCCCAAGCCACACGCGCCCTGCAGGCGGCAGGCGTTTTGGAAATTGAGGACAATATGGTGTTGAATTCATCACTGTTTTGACGCCATGGCCCTGCTCCCTATTCTTTGCTATCCCGATCCTCGCCTGCACAAGGTGGCCAAACCCGTGCAGGCGGTGGATGCTCGTGTGCATGCCCTGATCGACGACATGCTGGAGACCATGTACGAAGCCGGTGGTATTGGCCTGGCCGCCACCCAGATCGACGTGCATGAACGCCTGGTTGTGATCGACACTTCCGAAGAGCGCAACCAGCCCATGGTCTTGATCAACCCCGAGATCAGCTGGATGAATGAGGAACGTGTCAAGGGCGAGGAGGGTTGCCTCTCGGTGCCCGGCATTTATGACGGCGTGGAGCGGGCCACGAAAGTCAAAGTCACCGCCTTGGACCGCGATGGGAAAAGCCGCAGCATCGACGCCGAAGGCATGCTGGCCATTTGCATCCAGCACGAGTTGGACCACTTGATGGGCAAGGTGTTCGTTGAATACCTGTCACCGCTCAAGCAGGGGCGCATCAAGACCAAATTGGTCAAGGCCCAAAAAGCCGAGCGTTGAACCGGATGCGTTTGATTTTTGCGGGGACACCCGAATTCGCCCAGGTGGCCATGGCCGCTTTGCACGCGGCAGGCCACGAGATCGTGGGGGTGCTGACCCAGCCCGACCGCCCCGCCGGGCGTGGCATGAAGCTGCAGCCATCGCCCGTCAAACAATGGGCTTTGGCGCATGGGGTGCCTGTGGCCCAGCCGCGCAGCTTGCGGCTCGACGGCAAATACCCCGAAGATGCGGCAGCCGCCAGGCAAGCCTTGCTGGCCGCGCAAGCCGACGCCATGATCGTGGCCGCTTATGGCCTGATCCTGCCGCAGTGGGTGCTGGACTTGCCCGCCAAAGGGTGCCTGAACATCCATGCGTCCCTCTTGCCACGCTGGCGCGGTGCGGCGCCCATTCATCGCGCCATTGAGGCCGGTGACACCGAAACGGGCATTACCATCATGCAGATGGATGCGGGTCTGGATACGGGCGACATGTTGCTGGTGCGGCCTGTGGCCATCTTGCCCACCGACACCACGGCGGTGCTGCACGACCGGCTGGCCGCTTTGGGCGGCGAGGCGATTGTGCAGGCGCTGGCCTCACTCGGTGCCTTGGCGCACCAGCCTCAACCTGCCGAAGGCGTGAATTACGCCCACAAGATCGAGAAAGCCGAAGCCGCGTTGGATTGGGCCTTGAGCGCCGAGGTGTTGGCCCGCCGCATCCGCGCGTTTGACCCGTTCCCCGGCATGACCGTGCCGTTGACGGCGGCGGGTGGCATCGAAACCCTCAAGTTGTGGCAAGCGGTGGCCGAGCCTTTGCAGGCGGTCGCCGAGCCCGGCACTGTGGTGCAGGCCGATGCCGCAGGCGTGCGCGTGGCCTGCGGGCAGGGCCAGTTGTGTTTGACGCAATTGCAGCGCCCCGGCGGCAAGCGCTTGAGTGCGGCCGACTTTTTGCGTGGCTGCCCTTTGCAGCCGGGACAGCGCCTGGTGGCGGCCTGATGTTTTTCCTCTCGCGCCTGTACCGTCACCCTGCCTTTTTGGTGGGCATGCGCGAGGTGTCCCCGCAGTCGCCGGGGATTGCCGCCTGGGGCTTGATGACGGGGGTGGCCATGGTCAAGTCGGGCATGAGCGTGTTCGAGGCCAGCGCCATGACGCTGCTCGTGTTTGCCGGCAGCTCGCAGCTGGCGGCCATCCCGCTCATCGTGGCGGGCGCACCCGCTTGGGTCATTTTGGCCACCGGCTTTTGCGTCAATTTGCGCTTTGTGGTGTTCAGTTTGCATTTGCGCCCGTATTTGATCCATCTGCCCCGTTGGCAACGCATGTTCCACGCCTATTTGACGGCCGACATCAGCTATGTGCTTTTCACCCGCAAATACGCGCACCCGGCGCAGAGCGCCGAGGGGCGGCTGGAACAAGAGGCCTATTTGGCGGGTAACGACTTTTTAAACTGGCTGTCCTGGATTGTGGCGAGCTTTGTCGGCATCGCCTTGGCCAACCTGATCCCGCCCAGTTGGGGTTTGGGCTTTGCCGGCATTTTGTGCCTGCTGGGCATCCAGTGCTCGTTGGCCAGCTCGCGCATGCGCATGCTGTCGGCAGCCGTGGCTGGCGCAGCGGCTGTGCTGGCCTACAGCCTGCCACTCAAACTCAACATTGTGGTGGCCATTGCGGTGGCCGTGATCTTGTGCCTGACGGTCGAGAAAATGCGCCCTGCCCCCGAGGTGCCCGCATGAACATGGCTTGGGGCGGTACCGATTTGTGGACAGTGGCCGTCATCGCCGGGCTGGCGCTGGTGACGGTGCTCACGCGCAGCTTCTTTTTCATCTCCAGCAAAAATTGGCATTTGCCTCACTGGGCGCAGCGTGGCCTGCAATATGCACCCATTGCCGCTTTGTCGGCTGTGGTGGTGCCCGAAATCATCACCGTGCAAGGTGTGCTGATCAGCACTTGGCAAGATGCCCGTCTGTTTTCCGCCGTGGTGGGCACGGCTGTTTATTTTTGGCGGCGTGATGTGCTGTTCACCATCATCGCGGGCATGGCGGTGTATTTGCCTTTGCACCTGGGTTGGGGCTGGTAAGCCCCGTATCGGCGTTGTTCGGGGTTCGTACCCGTTCATGACGTCAGCCGCTGTCAGGCCGGCCTTTTAAAATGGGTGTGCATTGACCCCTCCACTTTTCTTCACACCATGAACGTCATCCGTTTCTCTGATTTGTGCGCCAGCGGTAAAGCCGCAGGCCAACGCGTGTTCATCCGCGCTGACTTGAACGTGCCGCAAGCCGACGACGGCAGCATCACCGAAGACACCCGTGTGCGTGCCAGCGTGCCATGTATTCAGATGGCGCTGGCGGCTGGCGCCGCCGTCATGGTGACCAGCCACCTGGGTCGCCCCACTGAGGGCGAGTTCAAACCCGAAGACTCGCTCGCTCCCGTGGCCAAGCGCTTGGGTGAGTTGCTCGGCCGTGATGTGCCGCTGCTTGCCAACTGGGTGGACGGCGTGACTGTGGCCCCCGGCCAAGTGGTGCTGCTCGAGAACTGCCGTGTCAACCAAGGCGAAAAAAAGAACAACGAAGCGCTGGCCCGCCAAATGGCGCAGCTGTGCGACATCTACGTGAACGACGCCTTTGGCACCGCCCACCGCGCCGAAGGCACCACCTATGGCATCGCCCAGTTCGCGCCCATCGCTTGCGCAGGCCCTTTGCTGGCCGCCGAGATCGACGCCATTGGCAAGGCCTTGGCCAACCCGAAGCGTCCGCTGGCCGCCATCGTGGCGGGCAGCAAAGTGTCCACCAAGCTGACCATTTTGAAGAGCCTGTCGCAAAACGTGGACCAGCTGATTGTGGGTGGCGGCATTGCCAACACCTTCATGCTGGCGGCAGGCCTGAAGATCGGCAAGAGCTTGGCCGAAGCGGACTTGGTGGATGAGGCCAAAGCCGTGATCGAGGCCATGAAGGCGCGTGGTGCCGAGGTGCCCATTCCGAGCGATGTGGTGGTGGCCAAGACCTTTGCGCCCGATGCCGTGGCCACGGTGAAAAAAGCCACCGAGGTGGCCGACGACGACATGATTTTGGACATCGGCCCAGAGACCGCAGCCCAACTGGCCGCGCAGCTCAAGCAGGCGGGCACCATTGTGTGGAACGGCCCGGTGGGCGTGTTCGAATTTGCGGCCTTCGAAAACGGCACCAAAGTGATCGCCCAGGCGATTGCCGAGTCCAGCGCCTTCAGCATCGC
Organism: Limnohabitans sp. DCL3; assembly: GCF_048019295.1. Classification (GTDB taxonomy): domain Bacteria; phylum Pseudomonadota; class Gammaproteobacteria; order Burkholderiales; family Burkholderiaceae_C; genus Limnohabitans_A. Next base: position 34,171 of record NZ_CP171842.1, read on the forward strand.
GGGTGGTGGCGACACGCTGGCGGCGATTGCCAAATACGGCATCGAAAAGGATGTGGGCTACATCTCCACAGGCGGTGGCGCATTTTTGGAAATTCTGGAAGGCAAGACCTTGCCGGCTTTCGAGATTTTGGCCAAGCGCGCTGCGGGTTGACCAGCCGCTGGGGCTGAAGCCGCGGACAACAAAAAACCCCGCATGACGGGGTTTTTTGTTGTCGCATGAAGGCGGGGGATCAGGCCTGCGGCGTGGGTGTGGGTGGCAGGTTGCCGCGCACCGGGCTGGTCATATTGCCCTTGAAGTCGGTCCAGCACTCTCGGCTGAAATCGTACATCTTGCAATTCTTGGCGGTTTCGAAATACCACTTCCAAGAGAAGGCTTGCACAATGATGCGGCCCGGCAGCATTTCTTCCAGCTTGGTCTGCGCCTGTTTCAAACGGTACAGCGGGATGCTCATGTCCACGTGGTGCGCGGTGTGCTCCATGATGTGGTGCATCATGCCGCCAATGTTGAAGGGGAAGGTCAAATGGACGGTGGTTGACACAAAGGGTGCGGCCTTGGTCCAGGCGGATTTGTTGTCATGCCAGGACACTTTCACGTGGGTGTGGTGCACATAGACCACAAAACCGATCATGCTGTTCCAAAAGAAAAACGGCACCACAAAACCCAGCAACAGTGACAGCCAGACCGATTGACCGGTGTAAACAGCCGCTGCAGCGATGGTCGCAATCCAGAACGCGCCAAACAAACTCACCAGCAAACTGTCCTTGAAGAAAATCGGGCGGCGCGTGGGCATGTGGATTTTGTTGGGGAAAAACTCGCGCTTCCACCAAATCTCGATCATGTAATAAAGGCCCGGTGCCCAGCCGCTGCGGTAGGCGCGCTCCAGCCACTTTTGCATGGGGCTCAGGGCTTCGAATTCGGCGGCCGTCAGGGGTGTCCAAACAAAGTCCACCCCTTTGAGGTTGGTGTAGCCGTGGTGCACCACGTTGTGGCCGGTGTCCCACAAGCTGTAAGGGGTGAGTGAGGGCAAAAAGGCGATGCGGCCCAGCACCTTGTTGAGTTCACGGTGGGGCGTCAGACTTTGATGGCAGGCGTCGTGGCCAATGATGAACAGGCGGCCGATCACGAAACCAGCAGCCAAGGCGCACAACACTTTTGCCCAAACCGCATCGAAGGCCATCGTGCCCGTGATCAAGGCGAAAAACAAAGCGTAATCCAGCACCAAGAGTGCGAAGGCCCTGACGGTGCTGCGTCCAGACAAAGGGATCAGCCACTCGCGCAAAGTCTTGCGGTGCGGCAGAGGTTGGTCTAAGCCAATCGGTTGTTCGGTGGTCGTGGTGGGTAAGGCAGTCATGTTGCTTCTGGTTAAACAAGCTAATGCCAAGTTTAGTCGCCCTGCCCCTTCGCTGGGCTGACGAGGATCAATTGAGGTGCTGCTTGGCAGGGGAATACCCGTTCACCGGGGCCAGCGAGGGGCCAGTGACCCGTCAAATTGGGGTTTTCGATCAGGGGACAGCTCCGAAAGAACCTGGTGTGTAACCGATTCCGTGTGAGAATTGAAACCAAATTACATGGAGAGCTTTGAATGTCCCGTCGCGCCACCAAAATTGTTGCCACCTTAGGCCCTGCTTCCAGCGATCCCGCACTGCTCGAAGCCATGATCCGGGCTGGTGTGAACGTGGTACGGCTCAATTTCAGCCACGGCAAGGCCCAAGACCATGTGGACCGCGCCCTGTTGGTGCGCGAAGCCTCGCAACGCGCGGGCCGAGAAGTGGCCATCATGGCCGATTTGCAAGGCCCCAAGATCCGCGTGGGCAAGTTCGCAGAGGGCAAGGTCATGCTGGAGCCCGGTGCATCTTTCGTGCTGGATGCCTCTCGCACCGAGCCGGGCGACCTGCAGGGCGTGGGTCTGGACTACAAAGAGTTGCCCCGAGACGTCAAGGCAGGCGATGTGCTGCTGCTGAACGACGGGCTGATCGTGTTGACCGTGGTGGCGGTCAAGGGTGAGCAGGTGCACACCACCGTCAAGCTGGGCGGCGAGTTGTCCAACAACAAGGGCATCAACAAGCAAGGCGGCGGTCTGACGGCGCCAGCGCTGACCGCCAAGGACATGGAGGACATCAAAACCGCCATGAGCCTGCGCGCCGACTATGTGGCGGTGAGCTTTCCCAAAAATGCCACCGACATGGAAATGGCCCGCCAATTGTGCAATGTGGCAGGCGCCGAATATGGCCACAAGCCGGGTTTGATTGCCAAAATCGAACGCGCCGAGGCGATTCCGCACCTCGAAAGCATCTTGCTCGCCAGCGACGGCATCATGGTTGCCCGAGGAGACTTGGCGGTGGAGGTGGGCAATGCGGCCGTTCCAGCGCTGCAAAAACGCATGATCAAGCTGGCCAAGGTGCACGACAAAGTCGTCATCACCGCCACCCAGATGATGGAGAGCATGATCACCAACCCCGTGCCGACCCGCGCCGAAGTGTCCGATGTGGCCAACGCGGTGTTGGATGGCACCGATGCCGTGATGCTCAGCGCAGAGACGGCAGCCGGCAAATACCCACTGGAGACGGTTGAGGAGATGGCCAAGATCTGTTTGGCTGCAGAAGGCGCGGAAGACGTGGAAATCGATGCCGATTTCAAAGGCCAGACCTTCAGCCGCATTGACCAATCCATCGCCATGGGTGCGCTGTTCACCGCCAGCCATTTGGGTGCCAAGGCCATCGTGGCCATGACCGAGTCCGGCTCCACCGCCTTGTGGATGAGCCGTCGCCGGGTGCACATCCCGATTTACGCCCTGACCACCAAACTGTCATCACAGCGCAAAATGGCCTTGTTCCGCAATGTGCGGCCCTTGTTGATGGACACCAGTGCGGACCGCGACACCGCCTTGTCCGAAGCCGAAACCCATCTGAAAAACCGTGGCATCGTCGGTTCAGGCGATGTGTATGCCATCACCTGTGGTGAACCCATGGGTTCACCGGGCGGCACCAACATGCTGAAAATTTGCAAGGTCGATTGAGGGGGGTGTGCCCGCCGGGAGGGGCCGGTTCAGACTTGTGTCAGGCCGCAACCTATAAAATCTGGATCAGTTACGGGCCGGGTACATCTCGGCGCCCCTGAATCTTCAACTTCCCGGAAAACACCACCATGGCACTCGTTTCTATGCGCGAGCTGCTGGACCACGCCGCCGTCAATGGCTACGGCATTCCAGCCTTCAACGTCAACAACCTCGAGCAAGTCCAGGCCGTCATGATGGCGGCCGACGAAGTCGGTGCCCCTGTCATATTGCAGGCCAGCGCCGGCGCCCGCAAATATGCAGGTGAGCCTTTCATCAAGCATTTGATCCAAGCCGCCACCGAGCAGTGGCCGCATATTCCGCTCGTGATGCACCAAGACCATGGTCAAAGCCCAGCGGTTTGCCAAGGTGCCATCGATCTCGGTTTTTCCTCGGTGATGATGGACGGCTCTTTGCTGGAGGACGGCAAGACCCCGGCCGACTTCACCTACAACGTCGATGTGACCCGCCGTGTGGTGGACATGGCCCACCAGATGGGCGTGTCGGTTGAAGGCGAACTCGGCTGTTTGGGCAACCTGGAAACCGGCGAAGCCGGAGAGGAAGACGGCATTGGTGCACAAGGCAAACTGGACCACAGCCAGATGCTGACCGACCCCGAGGAAGCGGCCCAGTTTGTGAAAGCCACGGGCCTCGATGCATTGGCCATCGCCATTGGCACCAGCCACGGTGCTTACAAATTCAGCCGCAAACCAACGGGTGATATTTTGGCGATTTACCGTGTCAAAGAGATCCATCAGCGCATCCCCAACACCCATTTGGTGATGCACGGCTCCTCCAGCGTGCCGCAAGACCTGCTGGCCATGATCAACCAATATGGGGGGCAGATGAAGGAAACCTACGGTGTCCCGGTCGAGGAAATCCAAGAGGCCATCAAGCACGGTGTGCGCAAGATCAACATCGACACCGACATCCGTTTGGCCATGACCGCTGCTTGCCGCAAGTTCCTGTTTGAGAACCCCGATAAATTTGATGCCCGCGAATGGCTCAAACCAGCACGCGAAGCGGCCAAGCAAATTTGCAAACAGCGCTACCTGGAGTTTGGATGCGAGGGCCAGGCCCCCCAAATCAAGGGCGACAGCCTGCAGGTGGTGGCTGCACGTTACGCGCGAGGCGAGCTGGCGCAAGTGGTGAACTGAGCCTGCGATAATTGACCCGAATGGCCCGTTGACTGTTCAACGGGCCTTTTTCTTTTTTGCCATCGCTTGAATGTTTGCCATGACCACTGCACTCCACACCTCGGCTCTGACCTCCTTGCCCTTGCTGGCGCGTGGCAAGGTGCGTGACAACTATGCGGTGGGTGACGACCGCATCCTGATGGTGGCATCCGACCGCATCAGCGCTTTCGACGTGATCATGGGCGAGCCCATACCTGGAAAAGGCGTGTTGCTCACGCAAATGGCGCTGTTCTGGTTTGACCAATTGGGCCCCAAGGGCTTGAACATCTGCCCCATCCATTTGACGGGCGAGGCCCCCGAGAGTGTGGTGAGCGCTGGCGAAGTGTCTCAGGTCAAAGGCCGCTCCATGCTGGTCAAGCGCTTGAAACCCATTCCGGTCGAAGCCGTGGTGCGCGGTTATTTGGCCGGAAGCGGCTGGAAGGAATACCAGGACAACCAGGCCGTGTGTGGCGTGCAACTGCCTGCAGGTCTGAAAAACGCCAGCCGCTTGCCCGAGCCCATTTACACGCCAGCGGCCAAAGCGGCGGTGGGTGAGCACGACGAAAACATCACCTTTGAGCAAACGGTGGACATGATCGGTGTCGATTTGGCCACCCGCATCCGCGACATCAGCATCCAGCTTTACAAAGCTGCGCGCGACATCGCGGCCACCAAGGGCATCATCATTGCTGACACCAAGTTCGAGTTTGGCTTGGACGCTGACGGCACCCTGGTGTTGATGGATGAAGTGTTGACACCCGACTCCTCGCGTTATTGGCCTGCCGAAAGTTATGCAGAAGGGGCCAACCCGCCCAGCTATGACAAGCAGTTTTTGCGCGACTGGCTGGAAACCGCTCAAATCAATGGCAAACCGTGGGACAAGACCCCACCTGCACCGCGTCTGCCGCGCGAGGTGATCGAGAACACGGCCAACAAATACGCAGAAGCCATGACAAAGTTGATGGCCTGAATTCGACGGCCCCCCACAGACCGTGCTGGGTACAAAAAGGCGCTGCCAAGCAGCGCTCTGAGGCGCGAGTGGGTTCAATCAGCGGGGGAGCGCCAGCAGTGTCATGGCATCCAAAAGCAAGGTGGTGGCGGCCACCAGGGTGCTCGCGCCAGCAGCCATCTGGCCACGCGGATGCAGCGATGCGCGCCAAAAAACGGCCAGGCAAACCAACTCCAAGCTGCCACGCAGCCACAGGTAGCGACTGCTCCCGACGAGGGTGACGGCTTCAGGGCTCAGGAGCAGGGCATACAGGAAAACACCCTTGACCAGCCACAGCGCAGCGCCAAAATGCAGGGCTGGCTTTTGCGCCAGCAGGCTGCGGGAAGACCGGTTGGCGTGCGCCGACGCAGCGCCGAGCAGACATTGCAGCTCTTCTGGGGTGATCAGGGGTTCGGCGCGCGGCATGGTTCAAAATGAATTCCAAAGTAGTGCTGAAATTCTAGAGTGAAAACTTCGACAATGTACGACTGGTGAGCAGTCGACGAGCCGATACCGGTCAATTTTTGTAACTTCAAGTCAGACATGGGGCGCTTTGGCCCCAGAACGAGAGGATGGCATGACGCTTTTTCGATCTGCAACGCAGTTGATGGTGCAGTACGCCCATTACCACCGCGATCGCCGCAACATCACCACCCACCTGCTCGGTATCCCGCTGATTGTCTTGTCCATGGGTGTCTTGCTGCGGGGCCCGGCTTGGGCGGTCGCCGGTCAGACGCTGACGCTGGCCTGGGCCCTGTGGGCGCTGACCAGCCTTTGGTATCTGAGCCGCGGCGATGTGTTGCTGGGTGTGGCCACAACGCTGGTCAATGGCGTCTTGTTCGCGGTCGCCCATGAGGTGCCACTGCTGGCGCATGCTCTGGGCTTGGCGGTTTGGCAGGCCGGCTTGGGCCTGTTTTTCATCGGCTGGGTCCTGCAGTTCATTGGCCACTATTGGGAGGGGCGAAAACCGGCTTTTGTGGACGACCTGGTGGGCCTGCTGGTGGGACCCATGTTTGTGGTGGGCGAAGTGCTCATGGCGCTGGGACTGTTGCAGCGCATGCGCATGGACATCGAGCGTCAAGCTGGCGCTTTGCGCTGAGTCGCTGGGGTGCAGCATGGCCAAAAAGCCCACAGCGTCTGCATCTCGGCAGCTTGAGTGGGCTTCTGGTTGGCAGCGGGTTTGCGCTCAGTTGAGCATCATGCTCAGCTTGCGCCGGTAGCTGGAGATCATGGCCATGTGCGGGTCTTCTTGCACCGCGGCTTTGCCCATGAGTTGAATGCCGCCGGCCGATTTGCCAGTGGGGTCCTGTGTTTTGGATTTGGGGGGTGTCATCAGCTCCAGCAGTGCCACAAAGGTTTTGCGAGGCGCTTCGTCGCTCCACTTCTTGTCGCGCATGATGATTTCCAGCAATTCGTCCATGGCCGATTCCCATTGGCCTATGGCGATCAGCAGACGGCTTTTGGCAAACCGGGCGTCAAAGTCGCGTTTGTTCTGGGCAATCAAGGCGTCAAACTGGTCCAGTTCCCATTCTCCGCGGGGGTCGGTGGTCACAAACTCCAGGGCCTTGAGCCATTGGGTTTGGGCCTCAAAACGCAAGGGCACGGGAATGCGTGCCATGGCCGGCGCCAGCAAAGCCGAGGCTTCGGCCAATTCGCCTTGTCCGATCAGCAGTTTGACCAGGTCAAAACGCGCATCGTCGTTGCCGGGGTCGGTGGCCAAGGCTTGCTCCAGTGCGGCACGGGCGCTGTCCGCGTCACCCGCTTGCAGGTGCTCGTGGGCTTCTTGGGCGGCGGCTTGTGCCTGCAGCTGGCCTTCGGCCGGCAGGTGTTTGTCCAGAAACTGTTTGACCTGACCCTCCGGCAAAGCACCCATGAAACCATCGACTGGCTGGCCATTCATCAGCAACACGCAGGTGGGGATGCTTTTGATGCCAAAGGCCTGAGCCAGTTGCTGTTCTTCGTCGGAGTTGATCTTGACCAACTTGAAGCGGCCTTCGTAAGCGGTTTCAACTTTTTCAAGAACGGGGCCCAGCGATTTACAAGGGCCGCACCAAGGGGCCCAAAAGTCCACCAAGACGGGGGTGGTCATGGAGGCGGCGATCACCTCGGTTTCAAAATTTTGTATCGTGACGTCCATCATGGCGGGCAGTGTTCCGGGTTGTGTTCCAGACCCTCAGCGGGTGAAACCGTAAAATTCAAGATTGATCACGAAAAGCACCCAATGACTCAAGCGCTCATCGGCGTCGTCATGGGTTCCAGCTCCGACTGGGACACCATGCAGCACGCAGTCCAGATTCTCCAACAGTTTGGCGTTGCGCACGACGCCCGCGTGGTTTCGGCCCACAGAATGCCGGACGATATGTTCGCCTATGCCGAAAGCGCTGCGGCCCGTGGCTTGCAAGCCATCATCGCAGGCGCGGGCGGCGCGGCGCACTTGCCGGGCATGTTGGCGGCCAAGACCGTGGTGCCCGTGCTGGGCGTGCCGGTGCAGACCCAGGCTTTGTCGGGCGTCGATTCGCTGCACAGCATTGTGCAAATGCCCAAGGGCGTGCCCGTGGCCACCTTTGCCATTGGCGCGGCAGGCGCGGCCAATGCGGCTTTGTTTGCTGTGGCCATGTTGGCCAACAACGACCCGGCCATGCGCCAAAAACTTGAAGCTTTCCGCGCTGAACAAACCGCCATGGCCCGTGCCATGACCCTCCCGACCGCAGGTGCCGCATGAGCCGCGCCATCTTGCCGGGGTCCATGGTCAACGGCCAGATGGCCACGTTGGGCGTGATGGGCGGCGGCCAGCTGGGCCGCATGTTCGTGCACGCCGCGCAGGCCATGGGGTACTTCACCGCCGTGCTCGACCCGGATGCGGCCAGTCCGGCTGGACTGGTGAGCCACCACCACATTCAAACCGACTATCTGGATGAACAGGGGCTGGCCCAGCTGATGCAGCGCTGCGCGGCCATCACCACCGAATTTGAAAACGTGCCTGCGCCCGCGCTGTTGACCTTGGGTGCCCACCGCCCGGTGAGCCCAGCATCAGAGTCGGTTGCCATTGCGCAAGACCGGGCCGCAGAAAAATCCCACTTTATGCGCTGCGGTGTGCCCGTCGCGCCGCATGCCGTGATCGAGACGTCCGCGCAGCTGAACGCGGTGACAGCGGACGTGCTCCCAGGCATTTTGAAAACAACGCGCATGGGCTATGACGGCAAGGGCCAGATCCGCGTCAAAACCCGCGAAGAACTGGCCGCCGCTTGGGACGAGTTGAAGGGCGTGCCCTGCGTGCTCGAAAAAATGCTGCCACTGCAGGCCGAGTGCTCGGTCATCGTGGCGCGTGGCGCCGACGGGCAGATGGTGAATTTTCCGGTGCAGTTGAACCTGCACCGCGACGGCATCTTGGCCGTGACCAGCGTGTACGAGGGTGCCGTGCCGTCCGATGTGGCCGCCCAAGCCGTGGCCGCGACCCGCGCCATTGCCGAAGGCCTGCACTATGTGGGCGTGCTGTGCGTCGAGTTTTTCGTGCTCGAAGGCGGCCAACTGGTCGTGAATGAGATGGCACCTCGCCCGCACAACAGCGGCCACTACACCCTGAACGCCTGCGATCAGTCGCAGTTTGAGCTGCAGGTGCGCACGCTGGCGGGTTTACCGCTCACGCAGCCGCGCCAGCATTCGAGCGCCATCATGCTCAATTTGTTGGGCGATTTGTGGCCCGAGGTGACGCCCACAGGCAAAGGCCCGACCAGTCCCGAATGGGCCCAGGTGCTGGCGCTGCCGGGCACGCACTTGCACCTGTATGGCAAGTTGTCAGCACGCCCCGGCCGCAAGATGGGGCACTTGAACATCACGGGTGCCACGCCTGAGGCCGTGCGCGCCACCGCCTTGCAAGCGGCGGCTTTGCTCGGCATCGACGCGTTTTAAAGACCGCCATGATCCTGAGTGCCAATGAGGCGACGATTGCCCAGGCGGCGCAAGCGCTGCGTGACGGCCAGTTGGTCGGCCTGCCCACCGAGACGGTGTATGGGTTGGCCGCCAATGCGTGTGACGATGCGGCGGTGGCGCAAATTTTTGTGGCCAAAGGACGCCCGGCCGACCACCCACTCATCGTGCATGTGGCCAGTGTGGACCAGGTGTCTTTGTTTGCGGCGCAGGTGCCCGAGTTTGCGCAGGCTTTGATGGCCGCCTTTTGGCCCGGGCCACTCACCTTGATCTTGCCGCGCCAGCCGGGTGTGGCCAACACTTCAACAGGCGGGCAAGACTCCATCGGTCTGCGCTGCCCCTCGCACCCGGTTGCGCAAACCTTGCTGCAGTCCTGCCTGGCCCTCGGTGTTCCGGGTGTTTCGGCCCCCAGTGCCAACCGTTTTGGCCGCGTGAGCCCCACCCGTGCGGCGCATGTGCAGTCCGAGTTGGGCCCTGACTTGTTGATTTTGGACGGTGGCGACTGCGCGGTCGGCATCGAGTCGACCATCATCGACTGCACCCGTGGCGCGCCTGTTTTGCTGCGCCCAGGGCAAATCACGCGGGCTCAAATTGAATCTGTTTACGGCTGTGCTGTGCTGGACAAGGATGCTCCGCAAGCGGTGTTGGGTCAGCCCGCGCCCCGTGCCTCGGGTACCCTTGAGTCCCATTACGCGCCGCGCGCCAAGGTGCGTTTGATGTCTGCGGCGGACATCGCCCATCAATTGCAAGCCCTGGGGCCGCACGCCAACAACCTGGGTGTGTGGTCAGCCGAGCCCCCTGCGAGCGAGCAGGCCATGGGCTCAGGCCTGGGCGCTGGGGTGTTGTGGCGCCAGCAAGCCAACACGGCCGAGCAAGCCGCGCACGATGTGTTCAGCGTGCTGCGCGACTTGGACGCCCGTGGGGTGAGCCAGATTTGGGTGCAGCTGCCGCCCGACACCCCTGATTGGGAAGGCGTGCGGGACAGGTTGCAGCGCGCTGCGGCGTGAAACGCCGCTGTGCAACACCCCTGAGCGTGGGTGTTTCACCGGCCCACAGACGGGCGATTAAAAACGCATGCCGATACCCAGACTGAAAGAAATAGGGTCCAGGGTGGTATCGATCGTTTGCCCAGTAGAGAACGAAGTGCGGTTCTTCAGCAGCGTTTTGCTCAATGACGTGTCGAGCACCCATTTTTCATTCAGGACATAGGTGAAGCCTATTTGAGGCGTCAGTGCCAGTTTGGACTCCACATGCAAGGTGGTGGGCGACCCTCCTGGGTTGGTGGTGGCGGTCAGGGCGCTGGAGCCTTTCTCATCGAAAAAATACGCGTAGGTGATCCCTAAGCCCATATAGGGCCTGAATGTGGAATTGGCTTGGTTGAACCTGTATTGCCCAAAGACCGTGAACGGTAAGGCTTTGACGCTGCCCAATTGACCGGCGCCCGCCAAGGCACCCGCCCCGTAGAGCTTGTGCGTGAAAGGAAGTGCCACCGGAATGTCGAAAGACATGTTGTCGGTGTACATGTAAGTGATGCCGCCACTGAGCTGGGTGTCTTTGCCGACGTCCGTTTGGGTGTTCGTAAAACTGGGGGCTGACATCACACCACTGGTCACTTGAGGGGAAATTTGGGTGACCCCAAAGCGAATCAGTCGGGTGCCGGCAGATTGCGCATGGACCTGCCAATGCGCGACAAGCAAGACCGCTGCGGCAGTGATTTTCAAACGTGTATTCATGATGGGTTCTCCGTGCGGTACAGGGTTACAGCCAGCCGGCCAAGATCAATTCTTTGGTGACCAGCTGGGCCAGCAGTTTGTGCCCGTAGGGTGTGGGGTGCACACTGTCCGCAAACAAGTAGCGCGAGGTGTTCCCAGCAATCAGGTTGTTGGTGTTGCAAACCAATGAGCTGCCACTGCCCGCAACGCCTTGGGTGGCAAACAAGTTGTTTGGGTAATCCAAATTGCAAGCCATACCGGTGACATTGCTCAAACCAAATTGGGTTGGATCGGCAATTTGGCGTCTATTTTCGGTGAATACATCGATAAAAAGAACTTTGGGCAAGTTTGCCAAATCCGCCCTCAACCGTTCGTTGAATGCCATGGTCATGGCCAGCACGAGCTGCTGCGTGGAGTTGTCCGCGCCGTTGATCGTGCTCAGCGCATAGGGCGTCAAGCTCACATCGGGCAAATTGGTCACCACCACCCGTTTGGCGCCCAGGCTGATCATGTTGTTGACACTGGCGCTCAATTGTGCAGCGGCAGTGACCATGGCTGTGATGGCGTTGGGTGCGCCGGTGTTGGCGATGTATTGTGCTGCCGCCAAATTGCCAGCAGTGGTCGCTGCGTTCGTTGCGGACACGATCGCGGCGTTGTATGAATTGGGATCGGTCGAATTGCCAGGTTGTGATGCAGCCGCCAACACGGCCGCACTGACAATCGTAGTTTGTGTGCTGCCATTCTGGAGCGCAGCCTGCTGCATGGCCAGTCCAATGGCCTGGGCTGCAGCGCTGGGGTTGGTCGCGTTTTGGGCCAAGAGTGTGATCAAGGTGTTGGTGAACGTGGTGCTACCTGCCGTATTTCCGGCAGACGTTGCCGCGTCAGTGAGGATGCCAGCTTGGGCGAAAAGTTCATTGGCACCGCCTTGAACGGTGACCAGTTCTTGGCCGGTGAACACCCCGTTGTTGCGACTGAGGTAATTGGCCACTTGGGTCACGATAGGCTCTGTCAAAGCCCCATTGGCACGGCCTGTTCCGTTGGGATCGGTCACGCGTGAGCCACCTTGGGCATAGTTGGTGCAATTTGTGACGTTGGTCACAGACACCCCGAAACCACCGGTTCTGGCGGCGCAGGAGACTTGTCCGGTGGCCGCTGCCGAGACAAGTTGTGCCCATGTGTAGCTGGGAACGGGCTCAGAGCCTGCGGCGCCCGTGATGCCATTGACCGTGAACAGACCCCCACCCAACTGTGCCACCTGGCCGACTCGGTAAGCGCCCGGATCGCTCAAACTGTCGCCAAATGAAACGACCGAAGCGTAAGACACCTTGGGTGTTTGGCTGGCCTCGTTTTGACCGCCACACCCGGTCAGACCGAGGACCAACGAAGCGATCAAGCTTGTTGTGAGTAGCCATTTATTTTTTTGCCGCATCTGTCGTCTCCAAGATAAAAAAAGAACACCTGTTCTTTTCTGCATCCTATAAGTGAAGGATCAGACTGGTTCTTGGGGTATACACCGATGTTTTTGGAGATTTCAATAAAAAATTCAACGATATCGCAGCTTCATCACCAAAATCATCAGCGCCAAGCTGGTGGTGATGCTGTTGGCGATGATGATGGGCCAGGCCACCAGCAAGATGCCGTAGACCAGCCAGAGCGTGACGCCCAGAGTGAATAAGCTGTACATGCTGAGCGAAATACCGCTGACATCGCGGGTGCGAAAAGTTTGCCAAGCTTGGGGCACAAAACTGGCGGTGGTCAGGATGGCGGCCAAAGAGCCGACCCAGTCGATCAAGTTCATGGTGTGTTGGCCTTGGGCGAGGGGGTGTCGCGCACGGTCCATTCGAGGAGTTGGTCAAGAGCCGCTCGGGCTTGTGGGGCGTTGGGGTGGTTCAAGATGGCCACCAGCGTGTAGCCGTGTCCGCTTTGGCCTTGTACATAGCCGGCGACAGAGGCCACGTCACGCAGCGAGCCGGTTTTGAGCCAGGCGTTTGCGATGACCGGGGATTGTGGGTTGCGCTCTTTGAGTCGGGCGGTGGTGCCGTCGATGCCCGCCAACGACAAGGAGTTGGCAAAGTGTTGGGCGTGCGGGCCGGTGCTGGCTGCTTGCAGCAGGGCGGTCAAGGCGCGAGCCGTGCTGCGCTCCTGGCGGGACAGTCCTGACCCGTTGTCCATCACTGGCGCATCTTGTTCGGCAAATCCGTTGCGCCACCACTGCGACAAGCGCACGCGCGAGGCCTCGAAGCGACCAGGCGCACCCAGCTCACTCGACAGGGTCAGGTAAAGCTGCTGGGCCATCACATTGTTGGAAAACTTGTTGATGTCCTGAATGATTTCGGACAGTGGCAAAGATGTCGCCTCCAGCAGCAGCCGAGCCGAGGCCGAGGGCGCGCCGTAACGGACTTGCCCGGTGAGTTGTCCGCCCGCGCTCAGCCACAAGGCGCGAATGACACGCGGCGCATAGGCTTCTGGTTCGGGGTAAGCGACGGGCCATTCGCGCTCTCCGCAGCGTGAGGGGTAGCTGCCTGCAAAGCGCACGTGCAAGGGTTGGCTGAAGTCGGCTTGCAGTTGCCGTCGCCAGTCGCTGCAAGGGGCGCTCGTCATGGGCAATGAGGTGGGCACGGCCAAACCCGCCAAGGGCGGTTCAAAGCGCACTTGCACTTGCCCGCTCGTGCTATCGGGGGTGAATTTGTAGACCACAGCCTTGAAGTTCAGCAGCAAGCCGTCGGGCGACACGTTGTAGGGGCGCAGGGGCTCGTCGTCAAAAGGTTCGCTGCGCTCGCGCACGTCAAACACACTGCGGTCGAGCACGATGTCTCCGCGCACCTCGCGAACGCCTGCAGCCTGGACCTGGGTCAGCAGGTCTTGCAGGCGCTCGACGACCAGTTTGGGGTCGCCACTGCCGCGCACGATCAGATGGCCCTGCAACACGCCGTCACGCAAGGGGCCATCGGTATAGATCCGGTTGCGCCAGACATGCTCCGGGCCCAGCAGGCTCAGCCCGGCATAGGTGGTGAAGAGTTTCATGACCGAAGCCGGGTTCACACTGGCGTTGGCTTGGTGCGACAACTGGCGCGGGCGATGGCTGAGCTGTGTCGTTTTGGCGGGCGGTTGTGCGTTACCCGGGTTGCGCGCATGGTCTGGCAAAGGGGTGATCAGCACGCTCAAGGCCGATGCGGGGACTTGCGCTTGCCGCAGGGTTTTCAAAACCTCGGCGGGCAGGGTTTCGGCGCTGGCCGTCCTTGTGGCCGCAATGGCCCAGATCAGGGCGAGGAGCGCAGGGGCGAACACGGTCTTGAACGGGGGGCGCAAGGCGCGGGTCAATGTCATTCGGTGAGTCTAACGGCCAGACTCTGGTGCTGCAGACCCGTATGATTCAGTCCATGCGATTTTCTTCAAAAACCGTGGGCCTGGCTTCTGCGGTCATCACGGTGTTCATCTGGACGGGTTTCATTGTCATTGCGCGAGCTTCGGCCTCTCGGGGCTTGCTGCCCTTGGACATCGCGCTCGCCCGCATTTTGGGCGCCAGCGCTGTTTTGCTCCCTTGGGCTTGGTGGTGGATGCGGCCGGCGCGTCTTGCGGGCCAAGCGGTCGGCTCTTTGGGGGGTCTGTCGCCTTTGCCTTTGGCGCCGACCTTGCAGGCGGGTTTTTTGGGCGGATTGTTGTACGCCGTCTTGGCTTACAACGGTTTCTTTTTTGCCCCCGCTTCCCATGCTTCGGTCTTGTTGCCCGGCAGTCTGCCCCTTTGGACCACGCTGCTGGCTTGGTTGGTTTTGCGTGAAAAAGTCTCCTCGGCGCGCGCTCTGGGGCTGGGTTTTATTGTGTTGGGTGACGTGTTGGTGGGCGGCGCCAGCTTGCTCATGGCTTTTGACGGCGGAGAGGTTTGGAAGGGCGACTTGTTGTTCATGACCGCCGCTTGTTGTTGGGCGGGCTACAGCGTCACCGTGCGTCGCCATGGTTTGGATGCGGTCCGTGCCACCATGGCCATCACCGCATTTGCTTTCGTGACTTTTGTCCCGGTTTATTTGGGTTTGGTGGGGCTGGGCATTGTGCCCAGCCACTTGATGCAGGTGCCTTGGACCGAAATTGTGTTCCAAGCGGTGTTTCAAGGTGTGGGCTCTGTGGTCATCTCGGGCATCACCTTCACGCAGATGGTGCGCCATTACGGCCCGGTGCGTTCGACCATGATCACGGCGCTGGTGCCAGGCCTGTCGGCCTTGGGCGCGGTGTGGTTTCTGGGCGAGCCCCTGCACTGGAATTTGTTGGCCGGTCTGGCGCTGGTGACCAGCGGTATTTTGTTTGGCGTTCGGCAGGCCCCCAAACCAGTGATCCCTGCGGGAGGCCAAGCATGACCGTCACCTCTGAGCATCGCTGGTTGGCTTTTGACACCAGCACCGATGTGCTGTCATTGGCCGTGGCACGCGGCGACCAAGTCTGGACGCAGACCTTGCCAGGGGGGGCACAAGCTTCCAGCGGTTTGATTCCGGCGGTGCTGGCCATGCTGGCCGAGGCCGACATGCCGTTGAACTCGCTGGACGCCATCGTGTTGGGTCGGGGTCCAGGCTCGTTCACGGGTTTGCGCACCGCGTGTGCTGTGGCGCAGGGCTTGGCCTTTGGTGCGAATTTGCCGGTTTTGCCTGTGGACACTTTGCTGGCTGTGGCCGAAGAAGCGCGTTGGACGCAAGTGCAAGCCGGGGTCATTGCCAACGATGTCGAGCTCACCGTGCTGGCGCTGTTGGACGCCCGCATGGACGAGGTCTACAGCGCCGCTTATCGCTGGGAGCCCGTGCCGGGCGCAAGCCACGGGCATTGGCAAGAAGCCGCGCCCTTGCAGGTCGGTGCCCCCGAAAAACTCCAGTGGCCCAATCACCTCCCGGTGCTGCAAGCAGGCAATGCCTTTGCCGCGTATGGCGAGCGATTGCCCCAGGCGGTGCCGGGGGGCTGGCGCTGCGAGGCCTTGCCCACTGCGGCTGCATTGCTGCGCTTGGCGCCGGCCTTGTGGGCGCAAGGCCTGGCTGTGCCGGCCGAGCAGGCCATGCCGCTTTATATCCGCGACAAGGTGGCCCACACCACCGCCGAGCGCGAGGCCATGAAGGCCAAGGCCGCCCTGGACAAGGCCGCAGCGCAGCCATGAGTCTGTCCATGAAGCCTGCTTCAGCTGACGAAGGCACTCAGCCGTCGGAAGCCACGCGCAACCGCGTCACGCTGGCCCCGATGACGCAGGACGACTTGGACGCGGTGATCGCCATCGAGCAGACCGCCTACAGCCACCCCTGGACGCGCGGCAATTTCCGCGACTCCCTCAACCCGCTGTTCGATGCCCAATGTCTGTGGCTGGATGGCGAATTGCTGGGCTATTTTCTGGCCATGCACGGCTTTGAAGAGATGCATTTGCTCAACATCACCGTGGCGCCTGCGCACCAAGGCCAAGGCTGGGGCCACATGATGCTGGACGCCTTGTCGCTGATGTCGCGCCATGCAGGCGCGCAGTGGTTGTGGCTGGAGGTACGCCAAAGCAATCTGCGGGCACTGAAGGTCTACGAGCGCTATGGCTTCAAACAGATCAGTGTCCGCAAGGATTACTATCCTGCAGGCCGCCAGCAGCGAGAACATGCGGTGGTGATGAGTTTGAAACTGTGAGCCTGAACATGAGCGACCCCACCCGATTCGACCTGGACGACCGCCAACGCGCCATGCTGGCCGAAATGGGCGTGCGCGTGTGGTGGCCGCAGCGCCTCGCCGACGAACAGACTCAGGCTCAAGCTCAGCCACTAGCCCCGGTGCTTGCCGCTTCGTCTGATGTGGCCCTGCCTGCGTCTGCTCCCACGGGGTTGGCCCCCGCCGCATCGCCGGTTTCACGGCCTGCGGCCCCAGCCCCCAAGTCTGCTGTTGCGCCCATGGCTGTGACCGAAGTGCTGGTGGGCAAGCCCTTGGCCGAGGGGGTGGGCCAGATGGATTGGGCGACCTTGCAAAGCGCGGTGGCCACATGTCAAGCCTGTGATTTGTGCGCGAACCGCCAACAAGCCGTGTTCGGTGTGGGTGATGTGCAGGCCGATTGGCTGGTCGTGGGTGACCCGCAGGTCGAAGCCGAGGGCCAGCATGGCGAGCCGTTTGTCGGTCAAGCCAAGCAGTTGCTCGACAACATGCTCAAAGCGGTCGGTTTGAGCCGCGAGGCAAAGGGCGAAGGGGGTGTCTACATCACCAGCAGCCTCAAATGCCGCCTGCCCGGTGGCCGCAACCCCAGCGCGCAAGAGCTGGCCACATGCGAGCCGTATTTGGCGCGGCAGGTGGCTCTCGTGCAGCCCAAAGTCATGGTGGTGATGGGGCGGTTTTCCATCCAGTCGGTGCTGCAATCGAACGAGCCATTGGGCAAATTGCGTGGACAAATCCACCGCTACCAAGGCGTGCCCGTGGTGGCCACCTACCACCCCGATGCGCTGCTGCGCAACCTGCCTGACAAGGCCAAAGCGTGGGCAGACTTGGTGTTGGCGCTCAAGACCGCCAAGGGTTAACCCACGGCCTCAAGCCACGCTGCGTTTGGGCCAAAGTACCGCAGCGATCGACAGCATCATCAAGCCTACCGCTGCCCAGTCTTGCCAGTGCAGCACCTCGCCCAACCAGACCGCCCCACTGAACACGCCCAGCACCGGGATCAGCATCACGCTCAATGTGGATGCCACGGGGGGCAAGCTGCGCGCCAGGTAAAACCAAGCGGCGTGCGCAAAGCCAAACACCAATACGGCATTGAAGCCGATGGCAAACCAGTTGGAGGGTGACGGGGCCACCCAGCGCTCGCTCTCGAGCACCACGGCCAATACGCTGATCACCCCGGTGGTCATCAGGGTCATCCAAAACGAGAGGGCCAAGGTGGGAATCGGCATCTGGGTTCGGCGCAACATTTGCGTGCCCAGCGCCCAGGTGCTGGCCGCCACCAAGGCCAGCAAGACCCCGGTGGGCCTGCCGCTCAGGTTGGACAACTCATGCCAGAGCAAAAGCACCACCCCCAGACTGGCGGCGGCCACCCCGGCCCAAGAGCGTTTGGCCAACTGGTCGCCAAACACCCAGGCGCCGAGCAAGGCTGAAAACATGGGCATGGTGTAACCCAAAATCGCCGCCCGACCGCTCGACAGCGATTGCACCGCGATGATGATCAGCGCGTGCCAGATGAACATGTTGAACACCGCCAACACCAGCAACTCGCGCCAATGCGCACGCGGAATGCGAAACGGCACCTTCATGGCCAGCAAAGCCAGCCCCAACACCGGCGTGCCCAGCCACAGGCACATGGCCCGAAAGGTCAAGGGCGGAAAGCCCGTGACCCCCATTTTCATGACCGGCCAGTTGATGCCCCAGACCACGGTGAGCAAAACCAAGAGGGTCCATTGGCGGGGAGAGAGTTTGTGCATGGGGTGCATCTTATCGGGCCGTAAAATCCCATCCCATGACCTTCCTCGACATGCTGCGCGCCGCCGAGCGCCAAAACGGCTCCATGCTTTGCGTGGGCCTGGACCCGGAACCCACCAAGTTCCCTGCCGCCTACAAGGGCGACGCCAACAAGATCTACGACTTTTGTGCCCGCATCGTCGACGCCACAGCCGACCTGGTCAGCAGCTTCAAACCCCAAATCGCCTACTTCGCCGCGCACCGCGCCGAAGGCCAGTTGGAGCGCCTGATGGAACACATGCGCCGCGTGGCCCCGCATGTGCCGATCATTCTGGACGCCAAGCGTGGCGACATCGGCAGCACCGCCGAGCAGTACGCCAAAGAAGCTTTCGAGCGCTACGGTGCCGATGCCGTGACCCTGTCGCCCTTCATGGGCTGGGACTCTGTGGCCCCCTACCTGAAGTACCACGGCAAAGGCGCCTTTTTGTTGTGCCGCACCTCCAACCCTGGCGGTGACGATTTGCAAAACCAGCGCCTGGCCTCGGTCGAAGGCCAACCCCGTTTGTACGAACACATTGCCCAATTGGCCCAAGGCCCTTGGAACCTGAATGGTCAACTGGGTCTGGTGGTCGGCGCGACTTACCCAGCCGAGATCGAGCGCGTGCGCGAACTCGCCCCCACAGTGCCCTTGCTGATCCCCGGCGTGGGCGCACAAGGCGGCGACGCGGTCGCCACCGTGAAGGCCGGTTGGCGTGCCAACGCCGACGGCAGCAGCGCAGGATCGATCATCGTCAACTCATCGCGTGCGGTGCTGTACGCTTCGAGCGGCGACGATTTTGAACAAGCCGCCCGGAAAGTCGCCATGCAGACGCGGGACACGCTGGAAGCGGCCAAGGCCGCTTGAAGCTTGGCGGCTCAGGGCTTTGCCTGCGCCGCTTGCTGCGCCTTGTACACCAACTTGCGCGCCATGCTCCAGCGGTGGACTTCGCTCGGGCCGTCATAAATTCGGAAGGCCCGCATGTCCATGAAAATGCGCATCACAGGCGTCTCGGAGGTCACGCCTTGGCCACCCAAAATTTGCACGCAACGGTCCACCACACGCCACTCGGCTTCGGAGCAGGCCACTTTGGCCCGGCTCGATTCGAAGCCGCCTTTGTGGCCTTGGTCCAGCAGCCAGGCGGTGTGCCAGATGTGCAGGCGGGCGGTGTGCAGGTCGATGTCGTTGTCGGCCAGCATGAAACCTACGCCTTCGTGTTCGGCCAGTGGTTTGCCAAAGGCGTGGCGGCGGCTGGCGTAGGCCAGTGCCATGTCGTGTGCGCGGCGGGCCTGCCCCAGCCAGCGCATGCAGTGTGTCAAGCGGGCAGGCGCCAAGCGCACCTGCGCATAACGAAAGCCCTGACCCACTTCGCCCAGCACATCGCTGGCAGGCACACGCACATTGTCAAAGCGCAGCACGCCGTGACCACCTGTGAAGCAGTTGTCCATCGCGTCCATGCTGCGCTCGAGCGTGATGCCCGCTTTGTCCATGTCGGTCAAAAACATGGTGGCCGTGCCGTCTTCCATGCGGGCCATGACGATGGCGTAATCTGCGCCGTCCGCACCGGTGATGAACCATTTGAGGCCGTTGATCAGGTAGTCGTCGCCCTCTTGCACAGCGGTGGTTTTGAGCATCGATGGGTCAGCGCCCGCGCCAGGGTCGGGTTCGGTCATGGCAAAGCACGAGCGCGTGCGGCCTG
Organism: Limnohabitans sp. DCL3; assembly: GCF_048019295.1. Taxonomy (GTDB): domain Bacteria; phylum Pseudomonadota; class Gammaproteobacteria; order Burkholderiales; family Burkholderiaceae_C; genus Limnohabitans_A. Next base: position 54,142 of record NZ_CP171842.1, read on the forward strand.
CCACCTGTGGGCGCAGCCAGCGCTCTTTCTGCGCCGCAGTGGCCACTTCTTCCATGAGGTGGATGTTGCCTTCGTCGGGGGCGTGGATGTTCAGTGCCGTGGGCCCGAGGTTGGAATAACCGGCTTCTTCAAACACCACCGCTTTGGCGATGTGGTTCAAGCCCAGGCCGCCCATCTCCAAGGAGGCGTGCGGAGTGAGCAAGCCTGCAGCGCGTGCGCGACTCACCAGTTCCCGACGCAGATCTTCGGACGGGCCGTGCAGGCCGTGGCGCGGGTCGCCCTCCAGTGGGATCACTTGTTCGGCAATGAACTGCCGCGTGCGCTCGCGCAGGGCCGCAATGTCCGGTGGGATGTCGAAGTTCATGGTCAGGGTTTTTCAAAGGGTTGAACAGGGTATCTGATGAAGATTGGAAAGGCTGCGCGGGGCGTGTCCTGTCCGGCCTGCGACTTGCTGTCGCACGGGTGTCTTTTCTCGAAGCCCGAAGCCGCCTGTCATCTGGGCGGCACGCTCAAGATCTGGTGAATGCTACGCTGCAAAGCACGGGCAAAAGACTTGGCCATGCCCCTGCCCGCAAAAGGAAAACCATGAAGCTTTACACCGCCCACCGCGCCCCCAGCCCCCGACGGGTGCTGATGTTTTTGGTCGAGAAAAACATCACGGGCATTGAGATGGTGAACATGGACCTGAACGGTGGCGAGCACCGCCAGCCCGAATACCTGGCCAAAAGCCCGCTGGCCAAAGTGCCCGCGCTGGAGCTGGATGACGGCCGCGTGATCACCGAGACGCGGGCGATCTGCACCTTGCTCGAAGGCCGCTTTCCTGAGCCCAACCTGATGGGTGTGGACGGTGACGAGCGCGGCTTCATTGAGATGGCCGACCGACAGGTGGAGCTGTATTTGCTGGGCGGCATCGCCAACGCGATTCGGCACAGTCACCCGGGCTTGGCGGCTTTGGAGAAGCCCCAGTTCCCCGAGTTTGGCCGCTCACAGGCCGAGAAGGTGCGGGATGTGGCGCGGGGTTTTGACCAGCGCCTGCAAAGCCAGCCCTGGTTCGCGGGCGAGCGCTTCACCATCGCCGACATCACCGCGTTTTGTGCGATGGAGTTTGCACGTGGCCTGATGAAATTCGTGCCCGGCGACGAGGGCATGAACGCCTTGCAAGCTTGGCGCGACCGGATGAACGAGCGGCCCAGCGCCAAAGTTTGATGGGCTGAGGTGGATCAGCTGAACACGCCGCCGTACGCTTTGCGCAGCTCGTTTTTCTGAACCTTGCCAGTGCCGCCCACGGGCAGGGATTCGAGAAAGACCACATCGTCGGGCACCCACCACTTGGCCACCTGGGTGGTGAGGAAGTCGAGGATCTCTTGTTTCTCCAGCGCCTGTCCCGGCTTGCGCACGATGAACAGCAGCGGGCGTTCGTCCCACTTGGGGTGCTTGACACCAATGACGGCGGCCATGGCCACTGCAGGGTGGGCGATGGCGGCGTTTTCCAGGTCGATGGAGCTGATCCACTCCCCCCCGGTTTTGATGACGTCTTTGGTGCGGTCGCGGATTTGCATGGTGCCGTGCGCGTCGATGGTGGCGATGTCGCCCGTGGGGAACCAGCCGTTCACCAGCGCGGTTTTTTCGGCTTTGAAATAGCGCTCCACAATCCACAGGCCGCGCACCATCAGCTCCCCTTGTGAGGTGCCGTCGCGGGGCAAGGTGACGCCGTTTTCATCGACGATCTTGATTTCAATGCCCGAGACGGTTTTGCCTTGCTTGGCCACGATGGCGTGCTGCTCGGCGGCGGGCTTGAGGCGGTCGGCACGGCTCAAGTTGCTCATGGTGGCCACTGCGGTGGTTTCGGTCATGCCCCAGCCGTGGCGCACTTCCACACCGTAGGTGTCCATGAACTTGGCGATCAGCGCCATGGGCATGGCCGAGCCGCCTACGCAAGTGCGTTTCATGTGCGCAAAGCGCAAGTTGTTTTGCTCGACGTGCTGAATCAGGCCCATCCAGATGGTGGGCACACCCGCGCTGATGGTGACCTGCTCGGCCTCCATCAAATCGAACAGGCTCGCGCCGTCGAGCTTGGGGCCGGGCAAAACCAGTTTGGTGCCCGCCACCAGCGCGGCGTAGGGGATGCACCAGGCGTTGATGTGGAACATGGGCACCACGGGCAGAACCGTCTCTTGCGTGGAAAAGCCCAGCACATCGGGCAGGCAGGCGGTGGTGGCGTCCAGCACGATGGCACGGTGCGTGTACAGCACACCCTTGGGGTTGCCGGTGGTGCCCGATGTGTAGCACAGCGCCGCGCCGGTTTGGTCATCCAACTCAGGCCAGTGGAAGGTGTCACTGTGGCCCGAGATCAGGCCCTCGTAGTTCATGACGTTGGCGACGCCTTCGATGCTGGGCGTGTTGGCCGCGTCAGCCAGGCAGACCCAGGCGCGCACTTGCGGGCAATGCGCGGCAATGCCTTTGACCAGCGGCGCGAAGGTGGCGTCAAACAGCACCACTTCGTCTTCGGCGTGGTTGATCACATAGATCAGCTGTTGCGGGTGCAGGCGTGGGTTGCAGGTGTGCATGACCATGCCACTGCCCGAGACGGCGTAATACGCCTCCAGGTGGCGGTGGTTGTTCCAGGCGATGGAGCCGACGGCGCTGCCTGCTTTGAGGCCCATCTGGGCCAGCGCGTTGGCCAGTTGGCGTGCGCGTTGGGCGGTGTCGGCGTAGGTGGTGCGGTGCAGCGGACCATGCGTCTCGCGCGAGACGATCTCTTGGTCGCCAAACTGCGCAGCGGCGTGTTCGAGGATGCCCGAAATGAGCAGGGGGCGGTTCATCATGAGGCCGGCGTGGGGCATGCGAATGTCTCCAGTGTTTGGACTTTTTTTACAGCAGTGCCGCGTACACCAGGTCGCGGAACAAGGGGCGATAGTAGTCTCTTTGGTTGGGTGCCTGAATCATCAGCATGGCGACCATGTCGAGCGCTGGATCCACAAAGAAGGTGGTGCCCGCGATGCCGCCCCAGTAATACAAGCCCACCGAGCCGGGCACGGGCGACAGGCCCAAATGGGTGCGCACCGCAAAGCCCAAACCAAAGCCGTGGCCCGGTGGCAGCAGCGTGCCATCGGCCGGGATGCCGCCCAGATGGTCGGCGGTCATGTAGTCCACCGTGTGCGGGCCAAGCAAGCGCACACCGTTGAGCTCGCCTCGGTTGCGCAGGCATTGCAAAAAGCGGGCGTAATCCATCGCGGTCGACATGAGGCCCCCGCCCCCGCCTTCCATGGCGGGCACATCGCGCGGTTCAAGCACCTTCATCGGCACGCCACCGTCGGGGTCGTGCGCAAAGGGCTCGGCAATGCGGTGGTGCTGCTCGGGCGGCACGGCAAAGCCGGTGTCCACCATGCCCAACGGGCCAAAAATCTCGGTTTGCAGGAAAGCGCCCAGCCCGTGTCCGCTGACCACCTCGACCAATCGCCCCAGCACATCGGTGGCGCGGCTGTAGGCCCATACGCTGCCGGGCTGGAATTGCAAGGGCATGGCCGCCAAGGTCTGAGAGAACTCGGCATTGGTGCGTTCGCGCGAGGCGATTTTGACGTGCCCGTATTGCTGCTGCACGGGGGATGTGCCCAAAAACTCATAGGTCAGCCCCGCCGTGTGGCGCAGCAGGTCTTGCACCGTGGCCGCTTGTTTGACCGGCTCAAGCCCGTTGGCCGTGGCGACTTGCTGGTGGGTGTACTCGGGCAGCCAGCGGCTGACCGGATCGCTCAAAAGCAACAACCCACGCTCGACCAGCATCATCACCGCCACCGACACAACCGGCTTGGTCATGGAATAGATGCGAAAAATGCTGTCGGTTTGCATGGGCGTGCCCTTGGCGGGGTCTTGCTGGCCCACAGCCTCCATCAAGGCAATTTGCCCACGCCGGGCGATCATGGCCACAGCCCCCGGCAACCTGCCACTGGCCACTTCGCGGCGCAGCACATGCATCAGGCGCTGTGTCCGCTCGGGGCACAGGCCCACGTCAGCGGGGTGGGCTTGGGGCAAAGCGGGGTGAGTGGTCATCGGGTGCTCCTGAAGAAGGACCTTTTGTACACCAGCACGGCGCAGCGGGGTATCACCTGCGGCGCAGCCGCCTGCCGGGCTTGTCGCCCATGCGTCATTGGGATGAACCTTTGCACTGTGCGAGCGTTGCTAGACTGAATTCATGCGCATTTCAGAACTCTCTGCCAAGACCCAGGTGTCGGTGCACCGCTTGCGGCGATACGAAGCGGCGGGCTTGATCGTGGGCCAGCGATTGCCCAACGGTTACCGCGATTACGACGAGAAAACCGTCCAACACGTCATCTTCATCGCCATGTCGCGTGAGATGGGTTTCTCGCTGCCCTTCATTGCCGAGTATTTGCCGCGCTTTAAATTGGGCAAGTTGTCGGCACAAGACATGATCGCGGCGATCCGCCAGCGTGTGGCCGACATCGACCAGGTGATCGCCGAACACCAAGCCCTGCGCAAAAAGCTGATCGACCACATCGGCTGGTTTGAACACAAGCAAAGGAAATCAAAATGAGCCCACTTGATATGTTGAAAAAGATCAACGCCATGGCCGAATTCAACCGCTGGTGCGGCATCGAAGTCACCGTGGCCGAACTCGGCTTTGTCGAAATCCAAATGCCCTGGCGCCCTGAAGTTGGGCAGTATTCAGGTTTTTTGCACGCGGGTTTGATCGGCACCTTGATCGACACCGCGTGTGGCTTCGCAGCAGGTACCGTGGCGGGGCCGAATTTGCTGGCTGCCAATTATTCGGTCAATTGCTTGCGCCCTGCCGTGGGGCAAAAGTTCATTGCCCGGGCACGGGTGGTCAAGCCGGGCAAAGCGCAGGTGTTCACCAGCTGCGATTTGTTTGCGGTGGATGCAGAAGGCGAAAAGCTGGTGGCCAACGGTCAGACTTTGCTGACGGTGGTCGCAGGGTAAGCTGTGCAGCATGGCGAATCAACGCAGCGCACTTGGCTCCATCCATTTGGGCAATTTGTCTGGCTACTGGTCACGGCGCATTGGTGATGTTCATCGACTGGTTTATGCCGTAGACGATGTGGATTTGACCGTGATTGTCTGTCGGGGGCATTGCCAGTCAGTGTTGTTCAACTTGTGGCGATAGTCCTGGCCCACAAGGCCATCCCCCGCTGTGCTTTGCTCGCATCGCTCGGCACCAAGGTCACAGGGCCTTGGGGTGTCTGGTGCAGCACGTCGGCCAGTGCGAGCAAGGCCGCTTCTGAGCCACTCAGCAGTTCAAGCTCCAGCTCCAGCAGCGGCTCGCTCAGGTTGGTGCCGGGCACATGGATGCGGCCATGGTCCAGGGCGACTTCGATCTGGGCGCCTGCGTGTTCGATCACCCAGCGCTGGCGTTCAAAGTCGGTGCAAAACAGCGCACGCAAAGCAGGGCGCCAAGCCATCAGGTCGGCGGCCAATGCGGTGTCATCGACCAGCGCATCGAACTGCAGCGCACCCGGCGTTGTCGGGCCTTCCCATTCTTGTCTGCGCGACAGACCGTTTTGGCTTTGGCCTGCGGTTTTGACCGTGAGCAGCCACTGTTCACCCGCCAGCCGCTCACGCACGGCCATGCGGCGCTGCTGAAGAGCCAGGTCGGGCGTGTCGAAATAGGTGTTGAGCAAGCGCTGCGTGCCTGCGCCTTTGGCCAGCAGCGGGTGGGCCAGCAGGCGGGGCAGATCGGCTGCAGAGAGGCTGAGTTTGAGTTCGGTTTCCATGGGCGGTTGCTGGGCGTGGCGCATGCCGGGCCTGAAGGTGCCGACCTACTGGCGAGAGGTTGGCCGTTCGTGCGGTCTGGCGCTTCAGGTCTCAAGCTGTACGGCCTTCAAATCGCCCGCGCAGATAGGCCACGATCTCGGTCGAGTCTTGCAGCCAACGGGTTTGGCCATTGGCTTCGGTGATTTGGAGGCAAGGCACTTTCGTCGCGCCACTGCCTTGCAGCAAATCATTGCGGTGATCGGCATGGTGCTGCGCATCGCGCTTTTCAATCGGCAGCGACAAGCGGCGCATTTCTTGACGCACCTTGATGCAAAACGGGCAGGTGCTGAACTGGTAGAGCGCCAGGCTTTGGCATTGCTGGTCCACCTTGGCTTGCTCAGCGGGGGCGCGTTGCACGCCAGCGGGTTGGGTCAGGCGTTCTTTGAGCAGCATGACGGGGCCCAGCACGATGCGCAGGGTTCTGAAGAATGCACGGATCACGGGTTTCATAAGGGTCTCAACAATTCAAAAGTAGAAGGAGAAAAAAGAGGCAAGCCGCACCATCACAGCAATCGCGCCAAATAGTGGCCGGTGAAGCTCGCCTTGTTTTTGGCCAGTTGCTCGGGGGTGCCTTCGCCCAGTACCGTGCCGCCGCCCGCGCCGCCCTCTGGCCCCATGTCGATCAGCCAGTCGGCCGTTTTGATCACGTCGAGGTTGTGTTCGATGATGACGATGGTGTTGCCCGCGTCGCGCAGCTGGTGCAGCACTTTGAGCAGCAGGTCGATGTCGGCAAAGTGCAGGCCGGTGGTGGGTTCGTCCAGGATGTAGAGCGTGCGGCCGGTGTCGCGTTTGGACAGTTCCAGCGCGAGTTTGACACGCTGAGCCTCGCCGCCCGACAAAGTGGTGGCACTTTGACCCAGGCGGATGTAGGTCAGGCCCACATCGAGCAGGGTTTGCAGCTTGCGAGCGATGTTGGGCACAGCGCTGAAGAACTGGTGCGCGGCTTCTACCGTCATGTTCAAAATCTGCGCGATGTTTTGGCCCTTGTATTGCACTTCCAGGGTTTCGCGGTTGTAGCGCATGCCGTGGCACACGTCGCAGGGCACGTACACATCGGGCAAAAAGTGCATCTCCACTTTCACCATGCCATCGCCCTGGCAGGCTTCGCAGCGGCCACCTGTCACGTTGAAGCTGAAACGCCCTGGACCATAGCCGCGCTCGCGTGCGGCAGGCACTTCGGCCATCAGCTCGCGGATGTGGGTGAAAAGGCCCGTGTAGGTCGCGGGGTTGCTGCGTGGGGTGCGGCCAATCGGCGACTGGTCGACGTTGATGACTTTGTCGAAGTGTTCCAGGCCATTGATTTCCTCGTGCGCGGCGGCTTCGTCGTGCGCACGGTGAATCTGGTGTGCGGCGGCGGTGTAGAGCGTGTCGTTGACCAGCGTGGATTTGCCGGAGCCGGATACACCCGTGACGCAAGTGAGCAAACCGACGGGGAACTTCACGTTCACGTTTTTCAGGTTGTTGCCACGGGCTCCAACGATCTCGATGAAGTCCTGGCCCGGCTTGTGGCGTTGGGGAATTTCGATCTTCTTGCGGCCCGACATGTACTGGCCCGTCACCGAATCGGGCGCGGCCAAAATGTCGGCGCAAGTGCCTTGCGCCATGACGCGCCCGCCGTGTACACCCGCGCCCGGCCCCATGTCGATCACATGGTCGGCAACGCGGATCATGTCTTCGTCGTGCTCGACTACCAGCACGCTGTTGCCGATGTCGCGCAGGTGCTGCAGGGTACCAATCAGGCGGTCGTTGTCGCGCTGGTGCAAGCCGATGCTGGGCTCGTCCAGCACGTACATCACGCCAGTCAGCCCGGAGCCAATCTGGCTGGCCAGGCGAATGCGCTGCGACTCGCCGCCCGACAAGGTGTCGGCACTGCGGTCCAGGCTCAGGTAGTTCAGACCCACATCGTTCAAAAACTTCAAGCGCAATGCGATCTCGCGCACCACTTTGTCGGCAATCTCGGCCTTGGCCCCATGCATCTGCAGGCCCTGAAAATACTGCTGCGATTCACCCAGGGTGATGTGGCTGATCTCGAAAATTGCGCGGGCTTGATCCCCTTCACCAATGCGCACATGGCGGGCTTCGCGCCGCAGGCGCGTGCCTTGGCAATCGGTGCAGGCCTGCATGTTGCGGTAGCGGGCCAGGTCTTCGCGCACCACCGCCGAGTCGGTCTCGCGGTAGCGCCGCGTCATGTTGGGGATGATCCCCTCAAACGGGTGTTTCTTGCTGACCTTTTTGCCCTGCGAAGCGCCAGACTCCATCGTGTAGCTGAATTTGATCTCTTCGTCGCCCGAGCCATGCAGCAAAACCTGTTGGTGAATGGGTGCGAGTTTTTCAAACGGCGTTTCGATGTCGAACTGGTAATGCTTGGCCAGGCTTTCGAGCATGCTGAAATAAAAGCCGTTGCGCCGGTCCCAGCCTTTGATGGCGCCACTGGCCAGGCTCAGGCTGGGGAAGGCGACGACCCGCTCCGGGTCAAAAAACGCCATATTGCCGATGCCGTCACATGTGGGGCAAGCGCCCATGGGCGAGTTGAACGAGAACAGGCGCGGCTCCAGCTCGCTGATGGAATAAGCACACACCGGGCAGGAGAACTTGGCGTTGAACAGGTGCTCTTTGCCGGTGTCCATCTCCAGCGCCACAGCCCGGTGCTCGGCCAGGTGCAGCGCGGCTTCAAAGCTCTCGGCCAGGCGCTGGCGCAGGGCGTCTCTGGCCTTGGCGTCCTCCTCCGACCTGACCTTGATGCGGTCTACCACCACATCGATGTTGTGTTTTTCGGTTTTTTTGAGCGTGGGCAGGTCTTCCACTTCCACCGTTTGGCCGTTGATGCGAAAGCGCACATACCCCAGGGCCTGCATCTGCTCAAACACCTTCTCAAACTCGCCTTTTTTTTCACGCGCGATGGGCGCGAGGATCATCAGCTTGGTGTCTTCGGGCAGGGCCAACACGGTGTCCACCATCTGGCTCACGGTCTGCGCTTGCAAAGGCAGGTGGTGGTCGGGGCAGTAAGGCGTGCCCGCGCGGGCATAGAGCAGGCGCAGGTAGTCGTGGATTTCTGTGACCGTGCCCACGGTGGAGCGCGGGTTGTGGCTGGTGGCTTTTTGCTCGATGCTGATGGCGGGCGACAGGCCCTCGATCAGGTCCACATCGGGTTTGTCCATCAGCTGCAAAAACTGCCGGGCATAGGCCGACAGGCTTTCGACATAGCGGCGCTGGCCTTCGGCGTACAGCGTGTCAAAAGCCAGGCTCGATTTGCCCGAGCCCGACAGCCCGGTGATCACCACCAGCTGGTTGCGCGGGATGTCGAGGTCGATGTTTTTCAGGTTGTGGGTGCGCGCCCCGCGCACGCTGATGTGGGTCTGACGCAGCGCCGAGGCCAGATACCGCGCGGGTTCGGGTTCTTCGGGCAAGAGAGGGGAGTCAGCAAGTTTCACAGTGGCCGCCAGATCAGCAAAACCTTTGATTATCCCTGCCCGCGTTATTTTTGGCCGTGCAGGCGATCCATCAGGGACAATTGCGACTTGGCTTTTGGTTCTTTGCAGAAAATTTGGTCGCCGTTCACGTGCTTTCCCCCTCACCCTCCCCCACTTCTTTAGACATGACGCCCACCGAGCGTCGCGCCAGTGCCTCGCTGGCGGGTATTTTTGCACTGCGCATGCTGGGTTTGTTTTTGGTCTTGCCCGTTTTTGCCATAGAGGCCCGGCGTTACCCAGGCGGCGAAGACCCGGTGTTGCTGGGCTTGGCCATGGGCATTTATGGCCTCACGCAAGGCTTGTTGCAGCTGCCCTTTGGCATGGCGTCTGACCGTTTTGGCCGCAAGCGCGTCATCGTGCTGGGCTTGTTGGTGTTTGCCGTGGGCAGCTTTTGGGCGGCCGCGGCGACCGATCTGAGCAGTTTGTTGGTGGGCCGAAGCCTGCAGGGGGCCGGGGCGGTCTCGGCCGCTGTGACCGCGTTGCTGGCTGACCTGACCCGGGACGAGGTGCGCACCAAGGCCATGGCATTGGTGGGGGGCAGCATTGGCTTGATGTTCGCTTTTTCATTGGTGGTTTCTCCTTTGCTCAACGGCTGGATGGGCTTGTCGGGCCTGTTTGGTCTGACGGCAGTGTTGGCATTGTTGGGTGTGGGTGTGGTGATTTGGGGGGTGCCCGCGGCACCCGAGCCGGAACGGGATCAGCACGGGGGGCGTTTGCGCGATGTGCTGGTGAACACCGATTTGATGCGCCTGAATGTGGGCGTGTTTGTGTTGCACGCCGTGCAGCTGGCCATGTGGGTGGCGGTGCCCGCTTTGTTGGTGCAGGCGGGTTTACAGTCCGCGCAGCACTGGCAGGTGTATTTGCCTGCTGTGGTGCTGTCGTTTTTGTTTTTGGGCGCGGTCTTCGCCATGGAGCGGCGAGGCCACTTGAAGAAGGCGTTCTTGCTCTCGATTGCCCTGATTTTGTTGGTGGAGCTGGGCTTTTTTTGGCAGTCGATGGGCACCACCGACTTCGCTTCGATGGCCGCATTGCTGCTGCTCTTTTTTTGTGGCTTCAATGCCTTGGAGGCGACCCAGCCCAGTTTGGCTTCGCGCATCGCACCACGGGCGCTGCGGGGAACGGCCATGGGGGTCTACAACACACTGCAATCCTTGGGTTTCTTTGTGGGTGGCCTGATGGGAGGTTGGCTGGTCAAGTCGTGGGGGACTCCCGCCCTGTTTTTGTGCTGCGGCGGGGCTTTGCTGGTCTGGTTGTTGGTGGCTTGGCCCATGCAAACGCCGGGCCGTGCGCCCACGACCGCGCCGGTGGCTTGAGGCCTGGGCGCCACATGCAGCGGGGGGCTGCCTGAGCGCTGGATTGGCCCCATAATTCGCACATCACCGAGGAGTTTTTCATGGCATCCGTCAACAAAGTCATCATCGTCGGCAATTTGGGTGCCGACCCCGAAACCCGTTATTTGCCATCAGGCGATGCGGTCACCAGCATCCGCGTGGCCACCACCGACCGCTACAAAGACAAACAGACCGGCGAGATGAAAGAAGCCACCGAGTGGCACAGCATCAGCTTTTTTGCCAAGTTGGCCGAAATCGCCGGTCAATACCTGCGCAAAGGCAGTCAGGTGTATGTGGAGGGCAGCCTGCGCACCCGCAAATACACCGACAAAAATGGCGTGGAAAAATATGCCACCGACATCCGTGCCGACAGCATGCAAATGCTGGGCAGTCGACAAGGCATGGGGGGGCCTTCTGAGGAAAGCGGCGCCAGCGCGGGTGGCTATGCCCCACGCCAAGCCCCTGCACGCCCTCAGGCTGCCCCCGCACAGCGCCCGGCGGCGGCAGCGCCCAGGCCTGCGGCGAGCAGCTTTGACGAGATGGACGATGACATCCCGTTTTGAAGCTGCACCAGCAGGCGCTGACAAGCCCTAGGCATGTCCATCAACCCGTGGCCCGCGTCACGGGTTTTTTATTGAAAATTGGCCATGAACGAAATCACCTCCCGCTTTTTGCCAACAGAAGACGCCCAGCGGCGTGAACTTCACAATGAAGTCCATGCCCGGCCCTCAGCCCGGGTGCGCTTGCCGGCCCTGATTGTTTATGTGGCGGTGCTCAATGACGGCGTATCGCGCGAGCAGGAGTTGAACCATTTGCGGCTTTTGCCGGGACATGCCGACTTGACCTTGGACCGCATGCGGGGCAATTTTTTGCGCTTGCGCTGTGACCACTACACCGTCAAGTGGGAGCGCCACACCGAGTTCACGCGTTACTCCATTGTGCAAACACTGCCCGCCCACGCAGGTTGGGGTGCGCACTGGCCCGAGTTGGCCACGCAGGTCGCCACAGGCACCGACTGGCTGCGTGGCTTGCCGGGCCAAACCATGGCGGCGATTCAATTGGGCATGGTCGAGGCCGATGATCTGCGCGACGACCTGATTGCCCAGTCCCAGGCCTGGTTGGGTGAAGGGGCGGTGCTGGCTTCGCGCATGGGCAACACCACCGAAGGTTTGCCGCATTCGAGCATCCTGACCAACTTTCGCATCGGCCCTGATGGCTTTGAGCGCATGCTGGTGTTGGCCCCAAGTGGCACCAGCGAGGCCCGCGCTGGGCGCATCTCACAGCGTCTGCTGGAGATGGAAACCTACCGCCTGATGGCTTTGCGTGGCTTGCCTGTCGCCAAGAACTTGTCGGCCATGTTGTCATCGGCCGAAGCGCAGTTGGCGGATATCACGGGTTTGCTTGAGCGCAAGGGCGAGACCGATCAGACCTTGCTTGATTTGCTGGTGTCTTTGGCTGCCCGCATTGAGCGGGCTACGGCCGAACACGGGTTCAGATTTTCGGCGACACGGGCCTACGACACCTTGGTCAGCCAACGCCTGACCGAGCTGCGCGAGCGGCCGATCTCGGGCACACAAACCTTGGGTGAGTTCATGCAACGGCGTTTGTCACCAGCCATGGCCACAGTGCAGGCCACGGAAAAGCGTCTGGCTTCTTTGGCCGAGCGGGTCTCTCGCACCAGCGCATTGCTGCGCACGCGCGTTGACATTGCAACCGAAGTACAAAACCAAATTTTGTTGGAAAAACTCACCAAAGGCCAAGCCTTGCAGCTGCGCTTGCAAAGCACGGTTGAAGGCCTGTCGATCGCGGCCATCAGCTATTACGTGGTGAGTTTGGTCTTGTACGGCGCTAAAGCCTTGAACAAAATGGGATTGCCGCTGAGCCCGGAAGTCTTGGCAGGCTTGTCGATCCCGTTCGTGCTTTTGGGGACTTGGAAAACGGTGCAAAAAATCCATGCACGCATTCACCGGGACTAGTTGGGGTGCAGCAGATCAGGCGCAATGCCTGTAGGGGCTGTGCTAAGCTGATTGATGGGCCGCCGCATCGGGTGGCGAGTCGTCAATGAGGATGAAAATGGACCTTCAACTGAATGGAAAAACGGCGCTGGTGACCGGTGCCAGTGTGGGTATCGGACGTGGTATTGCCAAAGCCCTGGCGGCCGAAGGCGTGCGGGTGGCGGTGTCGGCGCGGCGTGTGGACAAGCTCCAAGAACTGGCCGATGAAATCGTCGCTGCCGGTGGCCAAGCCCCGGTGATCATCGAATCAGACCTGTATGCCGACGATGCGGCCAAGCGTTTGGCGGCAGCGGCCTTGGACGGCTTGGGCCGTGTGGACATTTTGGTGAACAACGCGGGAGGCTCGCGCAGCTTCAAAGAGTTGCATGTGAGCGAAGAAGCTTGGCAAGAGGCCATCACATTGAATTTCCACCGTCCACGCCAAGTGGCCGATGCCCTGATCGATCAGATGATTGCGCGCCAATGGGGACGCATCATCAACATCACCGGCAAGAGCGAGCCCGAGCACACCAATGGTGCATTCTGTGCCAAGGCCGGCATGCACAGCTGGGCCAAAGGCCTGTCACGCATGGTGGGCAAACACGGTGTCACGGTCAACTGTGTACCGCCCGGACGCATCCATTCAGAGCAAATTTTCCGCAATTACACCCCGGAATACCGCCAGTGGCAGTGCGAGAACGAAATCCCCATGGGGCGCTACGGTGAGCCTGAGGACATGGCCAATTTGGTGACGTTTTTGGCATCACCTTTGGCCAGTTACATCACAGGCGCGGTGATCCCGGTCGACGGCGGCTTGCGCAAGTACCAGTTTTAAGCCCTGTTGGCGTGCCTTTCAAAGGCCAGTGATTTTGCGTTTTTGAAGTGCTTCAAACAAATGGTCATGGAACATGGCCGCCGCAGGTCTGAGGGCAGAGCCTTGCTTTCGCAGCAAGCCCAAGCTCCGCGCAATCGATGGGTTTTTCAGGGGCAAACCAATCACCACCGGGTGGTTGGTGGGTAGAGCGGTTCGAGGCACGGCCGCTATCCCCAGTCCCGCCTCCACCATGCCCAGCAAAGTTCCGATGTGACTGACCTCGAAGGCGAAGTTGGGCAATATGCCCATTTTGCTCATCACATCGTCGAGCAATTGGCGGTTGCCACTGCTGCGCGCCACCGAGATCAGCCGCTCGTTTTCAATGTGTGACCAATTCACACTTTTGCGAGAACTCAAGGCATGGTCACGCCGCATCGCCACCACAAACGGATCGGTGTGCAGGCCCTCAAAGGTGATTTCAGGCATCAGGGTATTCATAAAGCCAATGCCAAAGTCTGACTCACCTGTCAGCACACTTTGCAGAGTTTGGTTCATGGATTCATCAATGACACGAATCCGTATGGAGGGGTATTTGACGGAAAAGCTGCTGATGACATGCGGCAAAAAATACAGCGCAGCGGATGGAACGCAGGCCACCGTGACCCTGCCACTGCGCGTGGCAGCGATGTCTGAGATGCCCAAAATGGCGGACTCCAGATCGTCGATGGCGGCACGTGCTCTGTCCAGAAAAATGCGGCCAATGCTGGTCAGCTCCACCTCCCGTGTTGTTCGATTGAACAGCCGAGTGCCGATGATGGACTCGAGTTTTTCGATGCGCCGACTCAGTGCAGGTGGGGACAGGTGGATGTGATCAGCGGCCGCACGAAAGCTGCCGCGTTCGGCCACTGCGATGAAAGCCTGCAGTTGTTGCAAATCGAAATTGATGTGTTTCATGCATCAATGATATTAAAAATTGCAATTCAATAAAAGCTCAATTTCCTGCACCATTCGCGAACTTTGAAATCAAGCACAACACGTTGAAAGGTTCGCTATGAAGTTGAAATGGACATGGGTGGCGGGTTTGGCCTTGGCGGCCACTTGCAATTGGGGTGTGGCGCAGTCAGAAAAACCACTGACCCTTGTGGTACCAACCGCAGCAGGCGGTGGCAACGACGCCATGGCCAGGACCATTGGTCAAAAATTGGGGGTGCTGCTCAATCGCTCTGTGATCGTGGACAACAAGGCCGGAGCCAATGGCGCCTTGGCTTCTGAGTTCGTAGCCAAGGCAGCGCCCGATGGCAATACCCTGATGTTCGGTTACATCGCTACACACGCCATGAATCCAGCCTTGCAGAAGTTGCGTTACGACCCTGTCAAGGATTTTGAGGCTGTCGGTTTGGTCGGCTATTCACCCACCCTCATGGTGGTCAACCCCTCGCTCAAAGTCAAAGATGTGAAGGATTTGGTGCGGGTCTTGAAGGACAAGCCTGACCAGTACAGTGTCGCATCGGCTGGCAATGGCACAGCGCCCCACTTTGCCGCTGAGCTTTTCAAGTTGTCGACACAAACGTCCTTGCTCCATGTGCCTTACAAAGGATCTGCTCCAGCAGTCAATGACACCATCGGTGGTCAAACACAGGTCATGTTTCCCAGTTTGTTCACGGGCGTGCCTTTTGTGAAGTCGGGCCGCTTGCAAGCCTTGGCCATTGCGGGCAACAAACGCTCGGCTGTTTTGCCGGACGTGCCGACCTTGAAAGAACTGGGCATTGACGGCGTTGAGGTGGATCAGTGGTACGCGATTTTTGCACCTGCCAAAACACCGAAAGACGTCGTGAGCAAACTCAACCAGGCCTTGAACAAGGTGCTGAATGACCCAGAGATCATCAAAAAAATTGAAGGGCATGGCGCAGATGTTGAAACCAGTACACCCGAGCAACTGAGCGATATGGTGCGCAAAGATTTGGTGAAGTGGCGCCAAGTGGTGCAGCGTGCCAAACTGCAGGCCGACTGACATGGCCCACGTGAATCGGACAATTCCTTGTGTGTTGATGCGAGCTGGCACATCCCGCGGCCCTTTTTTCCTCAAGGCGTGGTTGCCAGAGGATCCTGCTGCACGTGACCAGGCGCTGATTGGCGCGATTGGTGCATCGGATCCTTTGCAGCTGGACGGACTGGGGGGCAACAGCACGCTCAACAGCAAGGTGGCCATCGTCTCGAAGTCAAGCTTGCCGGATTGTGATTTGGATTATTTGTTTGCCCAAGTGGGTGTGGGGCATCAATCGGTCGATACACGTCCCAACTGCGGCAACATGCTCTCCGGTGTGGCCCCTTTTGCCATCGAGCAAGGTTTGATTGAGGCGCAAGACGGGACCACCACAGTACGCATTCACAATGTCAATACCGGTGCCAAAATTGAGGCGACGGTGCAGACACCCGGGGGGCGGGTGACCTATGAGGGTTCTGCGCGAATTGATGGTGTGGCGGGGACGGCGGCTCCGGTCTTGTTGAATTTTCTGGACGCATGGGGCGCGGTGACCGGCCATTTGTTTCCCACAGGCCAGCGCGCCGAAAGCATTGAAGGCGTCACGGTCACTTGCATTGACGCGGCCATGCCACTGATGATCATGCGGGCGAGCGAGTTGGGGCTCACTGGCCGTGAACGACCTGCAGAACTCGACGCCAATGCCGCTTTGTTGGAAAAAATCGAGGTCATGCGATTGGAGGCGGGTCGCCGCATGGGGCTGGGTGATGTGTCGGGCAGTGTGGTGCCCAAACCGGTGATCGTCAGCCCGGGTGACAGCCCTGACAGCATTGTGTCGAGGTATTTCACCCCCCACCGTTGCCATTCGTCGCATGCCGTAACGGGGGCCATTGGTGTGAGTACCGCCTTCGCGTTGCCCGGAACGGTGGCTTCAGGCCTGACCCGCGCCAGTGGACGTCATTTGTTATCGGTGGTGCACCCTCAAGGGCAAATCGACATCGATGTGGAAGTCGTGGGCGAGGGGGTGGATGCGGTGGTGCAAAAGGCCGCCCTGGTGCGTACAGCACGCAAGATCATGCAAGGCGAATTGCATTTGCCCGATTACGTTTTCCCGCCAGAGCAGGCAGATTCGCCGGTAGCCTTGGAAACGTACCCCAGCGAGCCCATCACCATCATCGTGCCCACCAGTGCCGGCGGTGGCAATGACACCATGGCGCGGGTGCTTTCGCGCAAGCTTGGACCGCAACTTGGCCAGTCGATCGTGGTGGATAACCGTGCCGGTGCCAATGGCAGTGTGGCCGCGGAATACGTGGCTGCGGCTCGTCCGGATGGCTACACCTTGATGTTTGGTTACATCGCCACACACGGGATCAATCCCGTCATGCAAGACGTGCGTTATGACCCTCAGACGGATTTCGTGCCCGTTGGCTTGATTGGGCACTCGCCCAGTGTGCTGGTGGTGCGTGCTGGGCAGGAACTTCGAACAGCAAAGGATTTGCTGGAGCGCTTGCGCAGTCAACCTGAGGCGATGAACTACGCCTCGGCCGGTGAGGGCACGGTGCCGCATCTGGCCGCTGAAATGTTGCTCCGCCGTCAGGGTGTGGTTTCGGAGGGGGTGACCCACTCGGGTGCAGCGCCCGCCTTGAACGCATTGATGCGGGGTCAGGCGCAGTGGATGGTGCCCAGCTTGTTCAGTGCTTTGCCCTACCTCAAGTCGGGCAAACTGGTGGCGCTCGCGGTGGCGGGGCAGCAGCGTTTGCCCTCGTGGCCAGCATTGCCCACGTTTGCCGAACTGGGTCTGAACGAGTTGGACTTGACGCAGTGGTACGGGCTGTTTGCGCCCGCGGGTACGCCGCCGGCAGTGGTGGATACCTTGAATGCCGCTTTGAACAAGGTGTTGCTGGATCCTGAAACCGTGGCGCGTTTGCTGGACGATGGTGTGCAGGTTCAACCCAGCTCGCCACAACAACTGGGGTGGCATGTCAAATCTCAATTGCAGCACTGGGCCAAAGTGACACAAGAGTTTCGATTGACCGAGCCAGCTGAATTGGTGTGAGGGCCTCTTGGCGGGTGTCCGCACAGAGGGCAAGCCTGCAGACAGAAAAGCGTTTCGGACCACAATACAGGCCATTTGATCCGTCACGCTTATGAAAATCGATTTCGATGGCTTGCAGGCTTTTGTCACCGTTGCGGAGTTGGGGGCCTTCAACAAGGCCGCCGACAAACTCGGCCTGACCCAGGCTGCTTTGACGCGGCGTATCCAGAAGCTGGAGAACTACCTCGACCTCAAGCTGATGGACCGCACCACGCGCCACATGGCTTTGACACCTGTGGGCAGAGACTTGCTGCCCAAGGCCCGGTCCCTGGTCATGGACATGGCCAGCACCTTCACGCAATTGAAGGATGCTTCCCAAACAGGAAAAGGCCATTTCACTTTGGCGTGTGTGCCCACCTTGGCCACCTCGGTGTTGCCACTCTGGATTCGCCAGTACCGAGATCGGTTTCCTGCCAATCGCGTCAAGTTGGTCGATGCCAGTGCTTACGAAATACGCGAGGCCGTTTTGGGTCAGCAGGCTGAGTTGGGGGTGACGGTACAAGGCACCAAGCATCCTGATTTGGAAGAGACCATGCTCTTCGACGATCCCCTGATGTTTTATTGCCGCAGCGAACATCCTTTGAGCAACAGGTCCGCACTGACCTGGGCCGATATGAATGTGGATGACCTGATCGTGGTCAGCAGCTTCACAGGCACCCGCATCGTCATGAATTACCAACTGGCCAAGAAAGGCATTGAGCTTCAGGGGCATTACGAAGTTCAGCACCACGCCACAGCGCTCAATTTGGTGACGGCGGGTGTGGGTTGCGCCATCATGCCCGCGACCACGTGTGCGGACGGCGACCGTCCGGGGGTGCTGCGCATTGCACTCAAATCGCCTGTGGTGCGCCGCAAAATCGTGTTGGTGCGCAAGAAGGGCGTGACGCTTTCGCCAGGTGCACAGGCCTTCAACGACATTGTGCTGTCGATGGCCCATGCGGGTTTCCGCCCTTGAGCGGGTCTGAAGTACGGGGTCGTTGATTGTTGCGTTATCCGTAATAATCGACTTTATTTTTTCATTTGTCGTTCAATCGATCATCGACCATACTGACGGCATTGACCTGAGGACTTTCCACGTGAGCTTAGATGTTTTGGTGATCGGCGGCGGCAACGCGGCCCTGTGCGCGGCCCTGATGGCTCGAGAAGCCGGGGCCAGCGTGATGCTGCTGGAGTCGGCACCGCGCGAGTGGCGCGGCGGCAATTCGGGCCACACGCGCAATTTGCGCTGCATGCACGATGCGCCCCAAGACGTGCTGGTTGACGCCTACCCAGAAGAAGAATTTTGGCAAGACCTGCTCAAAGTCACTGGCGGCTTGACCAACGAGCACCTGGCACGCCTGGTCATTCGGCATTCGGCCACTTGCCGGCCTTGGATGGTCAAGCATGGCGTGCGCTTTCAGCCATCGCTGTCGGGCGCTTTGCACACGGCCCGCACCAATGCGTTTTTCATGGGTGGGGGGAAGGCGCTGGTCAACGCCTATTACCGCAGCGCCGAAAAGCTGGGTGTGCAGATCCACTACAACGCCGAAGTCGACACCCTTGAGTTGGACGAAGGCCGTTTTGTGGCCGCATCGGTCCAGCACAAGCTGCCCGACGGCAGCGTGCGGCGTGAACGCATCACCGCCCGCACCTGCGTTTTGGCGGCAGGAGGCTTCGAATCCAACCGCGAGTGGCTGCGCGAAGCCTGGGGTCAAAACGAGCGCGGTGAATACCCGGCGGATCAGTTTTTGATTCGCGGCACGCGCTTCAACCAAGGCGTGTTGCTCAAGCACATGCTCGAGCAAGGCGCTGACCGCATTGGTGATCCCACCCAGGCGCACATGGTGGCGATTGACGCCCGTGCACCTTTGTACGACGGCGGCATTTGCACCCGCATTGATTGCGTGTCTTTGGGCGTGGTGGTCAACCGCGAAGCGCGGCGCTTTTACGACGAAGGTGAAGATTTTTGGCCCAAGCGCTACGCGATCTGGGGCCGCTTGGTGGCGCAGCAGCCGGGGCAGGTCGCGTATTCCATCATCGACGCCAAGGCCGTGGGCCGCTTTATGCCGCCTGTGTTTGAAGGCACCCAGGCGGACAGCCTGCCTGAGCTGGCCCGCAAACTGGGCCTGGATGAGGCGACCTTCATGCAAACGCTGAATGACTACAACGCGGCTTGCCGTGAAGGAAGGTTTGACCACACGGCGCTGGACGATTGCCACACCGAGGGCGTGAACCCGGCCAAAACCCACTGGGCGCGTCCACTGGACACTGCGCCTTATTACGCTTATGCCGTGCGGCCTGGCGTGACGTTCACTTATCTGGGCCTCAAAACCGATGACACCACCGCTGTGCGATTCAATGACCAGCCTAGCCCCAACTTGTTTGTGGCGGGCGAGATGATGGCCGGCAATGTGCTGGGCAAGGGCTACACCGCCGGGGTGGGCATGACGATTGGCACCGCCTTTGGCCGCATCGCAGGGGAGCAGGCGGCCAAAGCCGTCCAAGCGCAAAAGCAAGGAGCTGCTCATGCAAACGCTTGAAGCCCTGACCCAAGATGCCCGCGCGCTGGCGCGTGGTGAGCTGACTGCACCCGAGTCCGAAGTGGCGCGGCAGATGCACATTTGCAATGGTTGCCGCTATTGCGAGGGTTTTTGTGCCGTCTTCCCGGCCATGACGCGCCGTTTGGAGTTTGGCAAAGCCGACATCCATTACATGGCCAACCTGTGCCACAACTGCGGAGCGTGTTTGCACGCTTGCCAATATGCCCCGCCGCACGACTTCGCCATCAACGTGCCCAAGGCCATGGCCCAGGTGCGCGGTCAGACCTATGCCGATTACGCCTGGCCCCCCGCTTTGGGCAGCCTGTACCAACGCAACGGCCTGACCTTGTCTGTGGCTTTGGCGTTTGGATTGGCGTTGTTTTTGGCTTTGGCCATGCTGCGTCAGGGCACCTTGTGGTCAACACCTGTAGCGGGCGGCTTTTATGCGGTGTTCCCCCACAACCTGATGGTCAGTCTTTTTGCGCCCATCTTTTTGTTTGCGGTGTTGGCGCTGACCCTGGGCGTGCGGCGCTTTTGGCGCGATGTGACGCCCGCCACCAGTGGGGCCGACTTGACGCCACCTGCTGCGGCCGAGGCCGCACACGCGGCCTTGCGCCTGAAGTACTTGGACGGTGGCCACGGCGAAGGTTGCCACAACGAAGACGACGCTTGGACCCATGCCCGCAGGCGTTACCACCACCTGACGTTTTACGGCTTCATGCTGTGTTTTGCCGCCACCAGTGTGGCCACGCTGTACCACTATGTATTGGGTTGGCCCGCACCTTATGACTTGACGACTTTGCCCAAGTTGCTGGGGGTCATCGGCGGGGTGAGTCTGGCGATGGGCACGGCCGGTTTGTGGCGCTTGAACCTGCGCCGCCACCCGGACCATGGCGATGCGGCGCAAAAGCCCATGGACCGGGGCTTCATCGCCTTGTTGTTCTTGGTCAGCGTGACGGGTTTGCTCTTGTGGCTGCTGGGCCAAACAGCGGCCATGCCTTTGATGCTGGCGCTGCATTTGGGCGCGGTGATGGCCTTGTTTCTGACCCTGCCCTACGGCAAGTTTGCGCACGGTGTGTTCCGCACAGCCGCTTTGCTGCGCTTTGCCATCGAAAAGCGTCAGCCCAACCGCTTGGGTCTGGGTGGCGAATAAGTCAGTCCGTTTTGGGGGGGCAGGCGCTGGCCGAATGGATCACGCCGCCGCCCAAACACACTTCGCCGTCGTAGAGCACCGCGCTTTGGCCGGGGGTGACAGCCCATTGAGGGTCGTTGAAGGACAGCTCAAAGCCTGTTGACCCATCGGGCATTCCGAGCCCTTGTAAGCTGCATGGCGCATCGGTCTGTCGGTAGCGCGTCTTGGCCGCATAGGTACCGGGGGCTGGAGCCTGGCCCGCGCACCAGCTCACATCGGTGGCTTGCAGTTGGGGTGAGAGCAGCCAGGGGTGGTCATGGCCTTGCACCACCCACAAGGTGTTGTTGGGAATGTCTTTGCGGGCCACAAACCAAGGCGTGTGTTCACCCGCGCCCCGCAAGCCTTGGGCTTGTAGCGCCTTCATTTCTGCCCCTTTGGCTTTGATGCCACCAATGCCTAGCCCTTGGCGCTGGCCCAAGGTGTAGAAGCTCAGGCCCACGTGTTGGCCAATGGTGCGCCCCGATGGGTCTTTGATCGGGCCGGGTTCTTTGCTGATGTAGCGGTTCAAGAACTCGCGGAAAGGCCGCTCGCCGATGAAGCAAATGCCGGTGGAGTCCTTCTTTTTGGCATTGGGCAGACCCATTTCTTCCGCAATGCGGCGCACCTCGGTTTTGTGCAACTCGCCGACAGGGAAGAGGGTTTTGGACAACTGCGCTTGGTTCAGGCGGTGCAAAAAGTAACTCTGGTCTTTGCTGGGGTCTAAACCCTTGAGCAGCTCGTGCCGACCTGACGCGGCGTTCTGCCGCACGCGGGCATAGTGGCCCGTGGCGATTTTCTCGGCGCCCAGCCGCATGGCATGGTCCAAAAATGATTTGAACTTGATCTCCGCATTGCACAAGATGTCGGGGTTGGGCGTGCGCCCGGCTTGGTATTCGCGCACAAACTCGGAAAAAACCCGGTCTTTGTAATCGGCCGCAAAATTGACGTGCTCGATCTCGATGCCCAGCACATCGGCCACGGCAGCGGCATCCACAAAATCAATGTTGGACGAGCAGTATTCGCTGTCGTCGTCATCTTCCCAATTTTTCATGAAGATGCCAATCACCTCATGGCCTTGTTGCTTGAGCAGGTGAGCGGTGACAGCGGAATCGACGCCGCCGGACAAACCGACGACCACACGGTTGAGATGGGACATGCTGCAATTATCCCGTGACGCTTGCCGCAGCGGACCCCGTTTCCCAAATTTATAATGCCCGATGGGTCCATCTGAATGAATCAAAACTGCACTTGGTGCCAATACGGTCGAACTTTCCTGAGCGATGTCGCCCATGGGATGCTCATCATCACCCACAGTGGATTGGCCATGGTGGGCGTGACATCGCTCGCCATGGTGCTGGCTTTGTGGCTCAATCCACAATGGCTGCACTCGGCGGAAGGGGCGGTGTTCAATTGGCTGCGTGATCGCCAGGTGTTGCTGTCTTGGCTGCCCCAAGACACGACCGAGCGCGCCACTGCCCTGCGCTTGCAGGATCTGCCCAAGCCCCAAGCTGCCGTGGCGGAATGGCTGGCCCGTAAATACAAAGTCGCTCCAGAGCCCTTGGCTGCATTGGTGGCCGAGTCGTATGCCTTGTCCAAAAAAACCAAATTGCCGCCACATTTCATCTTGGCGGTGATGGCCATTGAGTCAAACTTTCACCCGTATGTGCAAAGTCAGGCTGGTGCGCAAGGCTTGATGCAGGTGGTGACCGACATCCATGTCAAGCGCTACGAGGCTTATGGCGGCCGCCTCGCCGCCTTCGATCCGATTGCCAATGTGCGTGTGGGGGCGGCGGTGCTCGCCGATGCCATCAAGATGCGCGGCGGCTCGTTGGAAGAGGGCCTGAAGTTTTATTTGGGTGGCTATGCCCTGACAGAAGACGGTGGCTATGTGGCCAAAGTGTTGGCTGAACAGGCGCAATTGGACAGTGTGGCCGCAGGACGCAAACCGACTTTGCCTTGACCGTTGCAGTCGGCCTCAAGTCCGCAGGAAAAAGACGCCACTCATGACGAGCCCTGTGCCGATGACCAGGCTCCGTACCCAGTGCGCCGGCAGTCGCTTGGCCCAACGTGCACCCACCCAGCCGCCCGCGGTGGCCAGTGACATCATCCAAACCGCTTGGGGCCAGACGATGGCTCCGGCCACGGCGAAGGCGGCCACCGACAGCAAGGACAGCACCAATGAGTTGAGATTTTTCAGTGCGTTGACGGTGTTCAGCCGCTGCTCGCCCGTCAGGGTGTAGAGGGCCATCAACAAGATGCCCAGTCCCCCGTTGAAATAGCCACCGTAAATGGCCACGCCCATCAGACCGGGTAAGCGCCAAGCAGGGTGACCCTGGCCTGCATGGCGTTTGGCCAGCCCAGGGCCTGCGGCAAACAATGCCGTGGCCATGAGCAGCAGCCAGGGCACCAGTCCTGTAAACACGCGGTCGGGGGTGATCAACAACAAACCCGCACCGATCAGGCCACCGCTCGCCGAGATCAGCACTTCCCGCTTCAGCCCTGAGCTGGGCAAAGCGCGGAGTTCAGACCGAAAGCCCAGAACGCTGCCCAAATAGCCGGGACTGACGGCCATGGCGCTGGTGGCGTTGGCCGCCAAAGGGGGAACGCCAGCAAATACCAAGGCCGGAAAAGTCAGAAAGCTGCCACCACCGGCCACGGCATTGAGCACCCCTGCGCCAAAAGCGGCTGCTCCGGTCAGCAACCAGAGGGCTTCGCTGGGCCATGCGGCACTCATGGTTGCAATGGTTGTAAGTGGGCGACAGCCGGATCGGTGTAGATCACGGCCAGTGGATAGCGTTGTCCGGCCAAGTGGTCTTCCATACAACGCAAGACCAAGGGGCTGCGGTGCCGGTCCGCACTGGCGCGCACTTCGTCAGGGGTCATCCAAAGTGTGCGCACAATGCCTTCATCCAGCTTCAGATGGGTTTGCAGCGCCCCAAGCGCGCCGCAAAAGGCCATTCGCACATAGGTGATGTCTTCGCCCGCGGCAGGGCGTTGAAAGCGCGATAAATAAATGCCCACCAAGGCAGTGGGCTCAAAAAGATGCGCAGTTTCCTCCAAGGCTTCACGGGCGCAGCCTTGTGCAGGCGATTCGCCCGGGTCGAGGTGACCGGCTGGGTTGTTCAGGCGCAAACCTTCTTGGGTGTGCTCTTCGATCAACAGGTAGCGGCCATCTTTTTCAATGATGGCGGCCACCGTGACATTGGGTTTCCAGCGTGTGTCCATGTGGCGAATTATCAACCCTTGTCCGGTCGATGGCACCATTTTGGGGCCACGCTTGGCCGAAACCAGGGGGGATTTTGGTTAATATCAGGCATTGCTGATATTTGACGCGTTTGCCCTATCGCATGGCACAGCGAAGCCTGAGCACGCCTGTCAAAGCTTGACATCGGTTAAGCTGGAGTATCGGTTATTTTTTGTGGAACGAGCGAGGAGACAAACATGCAAACAGGCGACACCGCCGCCAAGCCGCAGCGCATTGGCGTGCCCCGTGAGATTTTCCCCGGTGAAAAACGGGTGGCCACAGTCCCGGATGCGGTGACCAAACTGGTCAAACTCGGTTTTGCCGTGGTCATCGAGCAAGGCGCTGGCGAATTGGCGGACTTGTCGGACGCGGCCTATGTCGAAGCCGGTGCCACGATAGCACCCAGCGCTGCGACCTTGTGGAGCGGCAGTGACATTGTGTTCAAGGTGCGTGCGCCCACGG
The DNA here is from genome assembly GCF_048019295.1 of Limnohabitans sp. DCL3. GTDB lineage: Bacteria > Pseudomonadota > Gammaproteobacteria > Burkholderiales > Burkholderiaceae_C > Limnohabitans_A. The sequence continues at coordinate 79,007 of NZ_CP171842.1, forward strand.
CCGATGAAGTCGCGCTGATGCACGAAGGCCAGACGCTGATCGGTTTCTTGTGGCCCGCCCAAAACCCCGATTTGATGCAGCAGCTGGCGGCCAAAAAGGTCACGGCACTGTCGATTGATGCGCTGCCTCGCACCCTCAGCCGCGCCCAGAAGATGGATGCGCTGACCTCCATGGCCGGTGTGAGTGGCTACCGTGCAGTAGTGGAGTCGGCCAATGCGTTTGGTCGCTTCTTCAACGGCCAGATCACGGCCGCAGGCAAAGTGCCCCCCGCCAAAGTGTTCATTGCTGGCGCCGGTGTGGCCGGTTTGGCCGCGATTGGTGCGGCCGCCAGCTTGGGGGCCATCGTGCGTGCCAATGACACCCGCGCCGAAGTGGCCGACCAGGTGGTTTCGCTGGGCGGTGAGTTCGTCAAGGTGGACTACGAAGAAGAAGGCTCGGGCGGCGGCGGTTACGCCAAAGTCATGAGCGAGGGCTTCCAGGCCGCGCAGCGCGAGATGTACGCCAAACAAGCCAAAGAGTGCGACATCATCATCACCACCGCGCTGATTCCCGGCAAACCCGCGCCTAAGCTGATCACCGCTGAGATGGTGCAAAGCATGAAGCCCGGCAGCGTGATCGTGGACATGGCCGCCGAGCAAGGCGGTAACTGCGAATTGACCGAACCCGGCAAGGCCGTGGTCAAGCACGGCGTGACCATTGTGGGTTACACCGACTTGGCTTCGCGCATGGCGCGTCAGTCCTCCACGCTTTACGGCACCAACCTGTTCCGCTTGACCGAAGAGCTGTGCAAGACCAAAGACGGCGTGATCAACGTCAACATGGAAGATGACGCGATCCGCGGCCTCACCGTCATCAAGAACGGTGAAATCACCTGGCCTGCGCCGCCCTTGGCGGTGGCCCCCAAGCCCGCCCCCAAGCCTGCTGCCGCGCCTGCCGCGAAAAAAGGCCATGGCCATGGCGAGCCCTCGGGGCCCATGCCGGTCGGGCAGTTGCTCATCGTGTCAGCGGTCGCTGCCGTGCTGCTGGTGTTGGTTGGGGCGTATGCGCCTGCGGCGTTCTTGTCGCACTTCACGGTGTTTGTGCTGGCTTGCTTTGTGGGCTACATGGTGGTGTGGAACGTCAAGCCTGCGCTGCACACCCCGCTCATGAGCGTGACCAACGCGATCAGCTCCATCATCGCCATCGGTGCGCTGGTGCAGATTTCGCCGCTTGCCGCTGCCGGTCGCCCCAACACCTTGATCGGCATCTTGGCTGCTTTGGCCCTGGTGCTGACGGCCATCAACATGTTTGGCGGCTTTGCTGTCACCCAGCGCATGCTGGCCATGTTCCGAAAGTAAATGAATTTGGGGACAGATATTTAGCGCTGTCCCCAACAGATGGAAGCATTTGGGGGGCAGGTCTTCAGCGCCGTCCCCAACCGATTAAGAAAAGAGACACCCATGACCTCCAGTCTTGCCACGGTCGCCTACATCGGCGCCACCATCCTCTTCATCCTCAGCCTGGGCGGTTTGTCCAATCAGGAAACCGCTCGGCGCGGCAACCTCTACGGCATGATCGGCATGAGCTTGGCCGTGCTGGCCACCATCTTCGGTCCGCAAGTCACGGCCGAGGGTATCCCCATGATCGTGGGTGCAGTGCTGGTGGGCGCGCTCATTGGTCTGTACGCAGCGCGCAAAGTGCAGATGACGCAAATGCCGGAGCTTGTGGCACTCATGCACAGCATGGTCGGCATGGCGGCGGCGCTGGTGGGTTATGCCACGTATGTGGACCCTGAAGCCTCCAAAAACCTGGACAGCGCAGCGCACGCCATTCACGCCGGTGAAATCTACATCGGTATCTTCATTGGGGCTGTCACTTTCTCCGGTTCTGTGGCGGCGTTTGGCAAGTTGTCGGGCCGCATTGGCGGCAGCCCTTTGCTTTTGCCAGCGCGCCATTGGCTCAACCTGTTGGGCTTGATCGCGGTGGTTTACTTCGGCCGTGAGTTCATGAACGCCCACACGGTGCAAGACGGCATGGTGCCCTTGGTCATCATGACCGCCATCGCCTTGTTGTTCGGTATCCACATGGTCATGGCGATTGGCGGCGCCGACATGCCGGTGGTGGTGTCCATGCTCAACAGTTATTCGGGTTGGGCCGCAGCCGCCACGGGCTTCATGTTGAGCAACGACTTGTTGATCGTGATTGGCGCCTTGGTGGGTTCGAGTGGCGCGATTTTGTCGTACATCATGTGCAACGCCATGAACCGCAGCTTCATCAGCGTGATCGCCGGGGGCTTTGGCACCACGGCCGCCGCGCCCAAGCCGAGCGGTGAAGCGTCTGAGCCTGTGGGTGAGGTCAGTCCTATCTTGGCCCCTGAAACTGCGGAAATGTTGCGCGAGGCCAAGAATGTGATCATCGTTCCTGGTTACGGCATGGCGGTGGCGCAGGCCCAGCACACTGTTTTTGAAATCACCAAGACATTGCGTGACAAAGGCGTGAACGTGCGCTTTGGCATCCACCCCGTGGCTGGGCGCATGCCAGGCCACATGAACGTGCTGCTGGCCGAGGCCAAAGTGCCTTACGACATCGTGTTTGAGATGGATGAGCTCAACGACGACTTTCCGGACACGGATGTGGCGATCGTCATCGGTGCCAACGACATCGTGAACCCCGCCGCCCAAGACGACCCGAGCAGCCCGATTGCCGGCATGCCGGTGCTCGAAGTCTGGAAGGCCCGCACCAGCATCGTCATGAAACGCTCCATGGCCAGCGGCTACGCTGGCGTGGACAACCCGCTGTTCTACAAAGAGAACAACCGCATGCTGTTTGGCGATGCCAAGAAAATGCTCGATGAGGTGTTGCTCGCTTTGAGAGCCTAATTCTCCAGCGCATTCGTCCAGACCAGGGGGTGGGCCATGCTCACCCCTTTCTTTTTGGCGTAAACCCCGAGGTTTTGGGTGTCAGTCAGACGTCAGATATGCGGTAGACTGAACCGCAGGAGAAACCCATATGAACGCGAATCCGATTTGGCTCAAGAGTTACCCCGAAGGCGTGCCCGCTGACATTGACCCGACCCAATACACCTCGTTGGTTGGTTTGCTCGAGGAAAGTTTTTCTAAGTTTTCAGATCGTGCTGCTTACAGCTTCATGGGCAAAGAATTCAGCTTTGCTCAAACCGATCAGGACAGCCTGGCCATGGCGGCGTACCTGCAGTCCTTGGGCTTGAGCAAGGGTGACCGCGTGGCCATCATGATGCCCAATGTGCCCCAGTATCCGGTGGCGGTCGCCGCTGTTTTGCGTGCGGGCTTCGTGGTGGTCAACGTCAATCCTTTGTACACCGCTCGGGAACTGGAGCACCAGTTGAAGGACTCGGGTGCCAAAGCCATTGTGATCATCGAGAACTTTGCCGCCACGCTCGAGAAATGCATGGCCCAAACCCCAGTGCAGCATGTGGTCTTGGCCGCCATGGGCGATCGCTTGGGTGTGCTCAAAGGCAGCTTGGTCAATTACGTGGTGCGCAACGTGAAGAAAATGGTGCCCGCCTTCAACTTGCCACAGGGCGTACGTTTCAATGAAGCCTTGAGCAAGGGGCGTCAGCTCCCGTTTCGCAAACCCGATCTTTCAGCCGACGACATCGCTGTGTTGCAGTACACGGGCGGCACCACCGGTGTGTCCAAGGGCGCGGTGCTTTTGCACCGCAATGTGATTGCCAATGTCCTGCAGTCCGAGGCTTGGAACGAGCCCGCCATGAAGCGCATGCCCGCCGGGCAGCAACCCACTTCGGTGTGCGCTTTGCCGCTGTACCACATCTTTGCGTTCACGGTGAACATGATGCTGGGTTTGCGCATGGGCGGTAAAACCATTTTGATTCCCAATCCGCGTGACTTGCCAGCAGTCCTCAAAGAACTCTCCAAACACACATTCCACAGTTTCCCAGCGGTCAACACCTTGTTCAACGGTTTGGCCAATCACCCGGATTTTGGTACCGTCAATTGGTCCAATCTCTTGGTGTCTCTGGGGGGCGGCACGGCGGTCACACCCAGTGTGGCCAAGTTGTGGCTTGAGAAAACAGGTTGCCCGATTTGTGAGGGTTATGGCTTGTCTGAAACCAGCCCCTCGGCCAGTTGCAACCCGACCATCAGCAAGGCCTTTACGGGCACGATTGGCGTGCCGATTCCCGGCACCTTCATGAAACTCTTGGACGATGAAGGCTTGGAGGTGACGACGCCGGGCATGCCTGGCGAAATCGCCATCAAAGGCCCACAGGTCATGGCCGGTTACTGGCAGCGTCCAGACGAGACGGCCAAGGTCATGACGGCCGACGGTTATTTCAAATCGGGCGATGTGGGCACCATCGACGAGCGGGGCTATTTCAAAATTGTTGACCGCAAGAAAGACATGATTTTGGTCAGCGGCTTCAATGTGTACCCCAATGAAGTGGAGGAAGTGGCCTCTGCATGCCCGGGCGTGATGGAGTGCGCGGCCATCGGTGTGCCTGACGAGAAGACCGGTGAGACCGTGAAACTGGTCGTCGTCAAGAAGGACCCTGCCTTGACCGCCGAGCACATCATGGCTTACTGCCGCGAGAACATGACCGCTTACAAGCAGCCCCGTGTGATCGAGTTCCGCGATGAGTTGCCCAAGACGCCGGTGGGTAAAATTTTGCGTCGCGAGTTGCGCAACAAGGCGTGACCTTGACTTGAATTGACGTGAACGCGCCTGAGCAGCGCTTGGCGGCCACAGGTCTTCTTGTGGCCGTTTTCATTGGGGTTGTGTAGATGCAAAAACAGGGTCAACCATGGCGGTGATGGGCATCATGAGTGCCCTGCACGAAGAGCTGGCGGCTGTATTGGCAGACATGCCCAATGAGCAGCGTGTGAAGGTGGCGGGGCGCGACTTTTGGGTGGGCCATTGGCAAGGCCATGCGGTCGTGGCGGTGCTCTCGCGCATCGGTAAAGTGGCGGCCGCCACCACAGCCACGGTGATGCTGGAGCGCTTTGGGGTGGGGGCGCTGGTCTTCACCGGTGTGGCAGGCGGTTTGGGGCCGCAGGTGCGCGTGGGCGATGTGGTGGTGGCCAATGGCTTGGTGCAGCACGATATGGATGCCTCGCCACTGTTTCCGAGGCACGAGGTGCCGTTGTATGGCCGGGCAGTTTTTGATTCCGATGCGCACTTATCGGGCGCGCTGGCCACGGCTGCCCAGCAAGTGCTGCAAGTGCCCGAACGGCATTTGGGGTCAGCCACATTGGCCCAGTTCCATTTGCATGCGCCCCAAGTGCACCGTGGCTTGTTGGTCAGCGGAGACCGCTTTGTCTCGACCACGGCTGAGAGTGAGGCTTTGCGAAGTGCCTTGCCCACGGCTTTGGCGGTCGAGATGGAGGGCGCAGCGGTGGCCCAAGTGTGCTTGGACTACGGGGTGCCGTTTGCGGCTGTTCGCACCATTTCGGATCGCGCCGACGACACAGCGCACACCGATTTCAATCGTTTCATTGCCCAAGTGGCCAGCCGTTACAGCCACGCCATCTTGTCACAGTGGTTGGCCCAGCGCCCAGCCCCGGGCGTGCGCCTTACTTGAGCCAGCCGCGACGGCGGAAATACCACATGGGCACCACGGCACTCGCAATCATCAAGGTCAAGGCGAAAGGGTATCCCCATTTTTGCGACAACTCAGGCATGTACTGGAAGTTCATGCCGTAGAGGCTGGCGATCAAGGTGGGCGGCAGCAGGGCCACGCTGGCGACCGAAAAAATCTTGATGATTTTGTTCTGGTTGATGTTGATGAAACCGACAGTGGCATCCATCAAAAAGTTGATCTTGTCAAACAAGAAGGCCGTGTGCGAGTCCAGCGAGTCGATGTCGCGCATGATCTGGCGGGCGTCTTCAAACTGCTCTGCATTGAGCATTTTGGAGCGCATCATGAAGCTCAAGGCGCGGCGCGTGTCCATCACGTTGCGGCGAATGCGACCGTTCATGTCTTCTTGTCGGGCAATCGCCCCCAGCACTTCACTGGCCATGGCGTCGGTCACGTCGCCCGACAGCACAGTGTTACCCACTTTTTCGAGTTGGTCGTAAATGCCTTCGAGGGTGTCGGCCGAATACTCCGCATCGGCGTCAAACAATTTGAGCAGCACCTCCTTGGCGTCTTCGATCAGGCCAGGTGCCCGTCTTGCGCGCATGCGCAACAGACGGAATACAGGCACGTCTTCGTCGTGGATGGAAAACAAGACCCCTTGGCTGCGCAAGTTGGTGTTGTGCTGGTTCAAGATGAACGCGCAGCGCACTGTGCGGGGCTCGTCATCGTCGGCGATCAAAAAGTCAGAGCGGATGTGCAACTCGCCGTTGTCTTCTTCGTAAAAGCGAGCGGACTCCTCAATGTCCTCGTCCATCGCGTCCTCGGGAATGGACAGACCAAAGTACTGCTTGATCCACCGTTTTTCTTCAACGGTCGGTGACTCGAGGTCTACCCAGATCGGCTGGAAACGGGAGAGTTCTTCCAACGACTCGATCTCTTCTTGAAAGAGGCGACCGTTGACAAGGGTGAAGATGTTGAGCATGGCGAATCCAAAAATGGCCAAGTGCCAAAAGTTCAAAGGGGCGGCGTAATGTTCTTAGCAGCTTTCGAACGTTGGGCAGGGTGCTCAGCGCGTTCGAAAGCTACCGACTCGGGGTAGTTTCCACGGCAGTGTGTCTCCAGAAAATAATGGGCGGATTATCGCACCGCTTGCCCAGGGTTGGGGCCTAAAAATGAGACGATTTCTTCGGCGCGGGTCATCACATCCGAACGGCCCAAAGACATCAGTGCACCCACAAACTCCGGCTCAAACAACAAGTAGCTGGCCAGGGCCGCGCCGCTGCCGCGCAGCGCACCCAGGCCTTCGAGCACCCGAAGGATGGGCCTGGGCAATGTGTGGGCAAATTGTTGGGCCAGGGCATCGAGCGATGCACTGGGTTGAAGTGTCAGCACCTCCACCGTGCGAAAAGGCCACTGCGCCCTCAGACTCTCGGGCAAAACACTCAGGGATTGGTTGATGCGGGTGATTTGCTCGACATCGGCTTGCAGCGTGTCGTGGAACACACTGGCCATGGCGTGGCCTGCAATCGTGCCCAGCGAGGGTCTGCCTATCGCCTTGTTGGGCACACCCAGACCCAGCTTGGGGGGCTGACTCACACCAATGGCCAGAATTTTGTCGGCCCCCAAGTGCACAGCCGACGACAAAGGGGATATCTGGCGCATGGAGCCGTCGCCGAAGTACTCCATGCCGCCGTCCACCCACAAGGGGGTGGCGGGGAAGATGAAGGGGATGGCGCTTGACGCCATCAGGTGTTCAATGGTGATGGGTTGCTGCTCGGCGCGTCGGCCAGGACGACTCCAGGGGATGGGTTGTCCATCGCGGGTTTGGCAAAACGTCCAGTGCACGCCACTGGAGTAGCTCGAAGCCGTGACGGCCAAGGCCTGCAGGACCCCTTTTTGCAACGCTTGGTCGATCCGCTGCAATGCAATCGCCTTGTGCAGGGTGTTGACCAGGGCCAAGCTGTTCATGGCGGCGGCATGTTCGCGTGCAGAGCTGAGCAAGCCCAAAGCCGTGGCCCAGCGGCTGAACTTGTCCAAAGGAGTTTGAGGCAGATGGTACACCGCATGGGTTCGAATGTGGGTCCAAAAGTGGGCCAACTCATCCAGCCCCGCCAGGCCATCCAAAGCCTTGCTGGCCAAAAACGTGGCGTTCAAGGCGCCAGCCGAGGTGCCGGCCAGCACTTGAAATGGAAAGCTGGGAGGGGGCGTTGTTTGCTGGGCCAACAATTGACCGATGGCCTGCAAAGCACCGGCTTGGTAAGCCGTGCGTGCGCCACCCCCCATCAAGACCAGGCCATTCAATGACTGGGGCTGAAAGGACTGGCCAGAAGGGTTCATGGACGGGGGGTGTTAGATTCAGACAATTCAACGACATTGTTCCATGACCCACCCTTTGACCCCGCGGCGTGAGCGCTGGCTGCTCTTGACGCTGGCCGGCATCCAGTTCACCCACATCCTCGATTTCATGATCATGATGCCACTGGGGCCGCAGTTCACGGCCTTGTTTGGCATCAGCAACGCCCAGTTTGGACTGCTGGTTTCGGCGTACACCTTGTCGGCGGGTTTTTCAGGCTTGATGGCGGCCACCTACATTGACCGTTTCAGCCGCAAACAATTGCTGCTGGTGATGTACAGCCTGTTCGGGCTGGCCACGCTCGCATGCGCCCTGGCACCCGACTACATGTGGTTGATGGTGGCGCGTGTGGCCGCAGGCTTGTTTGGCGGGGTGTTGTCGGCGCTGTCGCAGACCATCGTGGCCGATGTGATCCCCTTCGAGCGGCGGGGCCGCGCCATGGGTGTGGTCATGACCTCTTTTTCCGTCTCCACGGTGGCGGGCGTGCCCTTGGGTCTGTTTTTGGCGGCGCATTTCAACTGGCATGCGCCTTTTGTCGGCATCGCGGCGCTGGTGGGGCTGCTGGTATTGGGTGCTTGGCAGACCCTGCCACGGTTGGACGCGCATTTGCACCACCCCGACAGGGTGAGTGTCTGGCGTGGCATCGGGCAAGTGGTGGTTGAACCCAACCACTTGAAAGCTTTTGGCGTGTCAGGTCTCATGATGTTTGCAGGGTTCACCGTCATCCCCTACATCACCATTTATTTGCAGTCCAACGCAGGCATGCAGACCGCTGAGGTGCCTTGGATCTATCTGTGCGGCGGTGTGGCCACATTGCTGAGCGCACGCTATTTCGGCCGGCTGACGGACCGGGTGGGCAAGGTGCGGATGTTCCAGCGCTTGGCGGTGGCAGTGACCGTGCCATTGATGGCCACCACGCTCTCGCAAGGCCTGCCCTTGTGGGGCTTGTTGACCATTTCGACGCTGTTCTTCACGGTCATGAGTGGGCGCATGATTCCCGGTATGGCGATGATTTCTTCGGCCGTCGAACCGCGGCTGCGCGGGACGTTCATGACCCTGAACTCGGCGGTGCAGTCAGCCTCCATGGGTTTGGCAGCCTTGGTGGCGGGGCTCATCATTGGCCGGGATGCGCAAGGTCAATTGACCGGGTACTGGGTGGCTGGTTTGTTGGGGGTGGCCAGCAGTGGCCTGAGTGCTTGGCTGGCCGGTCGTTTGCGCTTGCATGGCGCACCGGCTGCACCTTCAACCCCTTGATTGGGGGCGGTTTGGGGTTTGCTTCAATCCATACGATAGCATCAAAAACAGCCTTTGGCGCTAATCGCAGCGGGCGGATCAGGTTTAAGTTCGGCTGCCTTGCTTTTCCATGCAGCGCGGCGCATAGTGGGGTTGAGCCACCACCATCGGTGGTTTAGGAGCCCTGCCACGGCAGGGCTTTTCTCACCCTGAATCCATGGAGACGACGACTATGAATTTGATCATCAGCGGGCATCATCTCGAAGTGACCCCAGCTTTGCGTCAGTACGTCACGGGGAAACTCGACCGAATCACCCGGCATTTTGACCAGGTGGTGGATGTCAAAGTGCTTTTGACCGTGGAAAAGCAAAAAGAAAAGGAAAAGCGCCAACGCGCAGAATGCAACATCCATGTCAAAGGCAGCGACTTGTTCGCTGAAAGCGCGCATGAGGATCTGTATGCAGCCGTTGATGAGTTGGTGGACAAACTCGACCGTCAGGTGGTCAAACACAAAGACCGCATCACCGACCACCACCACAGCGCGCCCAAGCGCATGATGTGACGGGTTGCTCGTTCAGTTCAAACCAGGGCCACACTTTGTGGCCCTTTTTTGTGGGCGTGAGGCGTGGACCCAGCCCTTCTCGGTGCGGATGGCGTGGGGTGTATGAAGCCCTGTCTCCCATGGCCAAAGTGGATCCCCTCGCGCAAGGTGCATAATCCGGCCTCGACCATGAATCGTCTCTCATCCATATTGCCTGTTGCACAAGTTCTTGTTGGGGTGGAAGCCACCAGCAAGAAACGCGCATTTGAAGAAGCCGGACTTCTCTTTGAGAACCTGCATGGTTTGTCTCGTGCTTTGGTCACGGACAGCTTGTTTGCCCGAGAGCGGCTGGGTTCGACAGGTTTGGGGCACGGTGTGGCCATTCCGCATGGGCGCATCAAGGGCCTGAAGGCGCCCATGGCCGCCGTCTTTCAGTTGGCGCAGCCGATTGGTTTTGATGCCCCCGACGAGCAGCCGGTCAATTTGTTGATCTTTTTGTTGGTTCCGGAGGCGGCGACGCAAAAGCACTTGGAAATCCTCTCCGAGATCGCCGAATTGCTCAGCGACACCGTGCTGCGTGAAAACATCAAGAACAGTTCCGTCCAAGCCAGCCTGCACCAATTGATTGCCCAGTGGCAGTCTGCCCAAACCGCCTGATGCTCTGAATGGGGTGATTGGCGATGAAACCAACCGTTATCTGCGCAGACCTCTTGTTTGAGGACCACCGCCAAAACCTCAAATGGCAGTGGGTCGCAGGGTTGGGTGCTTCCGAGCGACGGTTTGATGAAGTGGCTGTCCGTGAGGCCCGATCTGGGGCTGATTTGGTGGGTTACCTCAATTACATTCACCCGTACCGGGTTCAAATTTTGGGTCCACGTGAAGTCGCGTACCTGAGCAATGCCACCGCCGAAGATTGTGCGCGGCGCATTGCCCGCATTGTCACTTTAGAGCCGCCAGTGCTGGTCTTGGCCGACGGTCAAACCGCGCCAGACGCCCTGCTGTCCATGTGTGAGCGCGCGCAGATTCCGATGTTTTCGACCGAGCAGTCGTCGGCTTTTGTCATCGATGTGCTGCGGGCTTACTTGTCCAAACACTTTGCCGACCGTTCAACCATGCACGGTGTCTTCATGGACATTTTGGGCATGGGCGTGCTGATCACGGGGGAGTCCGGCCTTGGCAAAAGTGAGCTGGGTCTGGAGCTGATTTCCCGTGGCAATGGCTTGGTGGCCGATGATGCGGTGGACTTGTACCGCATCAACCAAACCACCATCGAGGCGCGTTGTCCCGATTTGCTGCAAAACCTGCTGGAAGTGCGCGGGATTGGTTTGCTGGACATTCGGGCTATTTTTGGGGAAACAGCAGTTCGTCGCAAGATGCGCCTGAAGCTGATCGTCCATCTGGTGCGCAAAGAAACCTTGGAGCGGGATTACGAACGGCTCCCATCGGAGCCGCTGGTCCAGGACATTTTGGGGATCCCGGTTCGCAAGGTGGTGATTCAGGTGGTTGCAGGACGCAACATTGCGGTGTTGGTCGAGGCGGCCGTGCGCAATACGATTTTGCAAATGCGCGGCATCGACACTTACCAGGACTTCATCGATCGCCAACGACGCGCCATGGAGTGAGTGCCGGTGCCGTCAACGCTGGCGGTGGGGGCAGGGGTTTTGTGTGCAGTGTGCATAAAGGCTCAGCGCATGGTCGGCGATCACGAAACCTTTGGCCTGCGCAACGGCTTGTTGGCGTGATTCGATTTCTGGGTCGTAAAACTCCTCCACCCTGCCGCAATCGAGGCACACCATGTGGTCGTGGTGCTGACCTTCGTTGAGTTCGTACACCGCTTTGCCGCTTTCAAAATGGTTGCGACTCAGGATGCCTGCTTGCTCAAATTGCATCAGCACCCGGTAAACGGTGGCCAAGCCCACGTCGGTGTTGTCCAGCAGCAGGTGCCGAAAAACGTCTTCCGCAGTCATGTGGCGCTGAGCGCCACTTTGGAAAACGTCCAAGATTTTCAGTCGCGGGAGCGTGGCCTTGAGACCATTGTTTTTCAGTTCGTCGATTTGGCGCATGGTCTTGGGCGTTGGGGTGGTGGCGAACGGTACAGTCTCGAAGCTGCCGCTACAATGAGCTGATCATATCGGCCAGCCCTCAACCATGACAGCATCCTTGATTTTCTCTGCGACAGGCGTCCGCATGGCCATGCTCATCCTGTGTGCCAGTTTGGTCGGTTGTGGCGGCCTCTCCAAATTCACCCAAGAGACGTTCAGGCCGTATATCCCCGAGGTGGTGCAAGGCAATTTTGTGTCCAAGGAGCAGCGCCAAGCGATCATCCCGGGCATGGCGCGCGCACAAGTCAAGGACATCTTGGGCACCCCATTGGTGACCAGTCTCTTTCATGCTGACCGTTGGGATTACGCCTTCAGCATTCGCCGTCAAGGCGTCCCTCCCCAGAGTTTTCAGCTCATGGTGACTTTCAAGAACGATGTGGTTGCAACGGTGGAAGGTGACGACTTGCCCAGCGAATCGGAGTTCGTGGCGCGATTGCAGGTTCAGCGCAAAGCGGCCACGGTGACCAATTTGCAGGCCAGTGAAGAAGATTTGAAGAAATTCCCGATCCCGCCGGTGGCTGGGAGTGTCCAGCCTTTACCCGCCCTTCCTGCCAGTTACCCCCCCTTGGAGCCCTCACCCCGTTGAGGGGTGAATCAACGGGCTTGGTGCCCGAGGGCGTGCGACTTTTCACAGAAACGACATGACTCCATTGAACCACTTGCCCATCACCGTTGCTGGCGCCTCAGGCCGCATGGGGCACATGCTCATCGAGGCCATCTTGGCCTCGGGTGACTGCCGACTGGTCGGCGCGCTCGATATCGCCAGCAGTCCTGCCTTGGGGCAAGATGCGGCCAAACCACTGGGTCAAACCAGCGGTGTCTTGGTCACGTCGGATTTGCATGACGGCCTCAAGAATGCGGGCTGTGTGATTGATTTCACCCGCCCCGAAGGCACCTTGGCGCATCTGAAGGTCTGCCGTGAGTTGGGTGTCAAGGCCGTGATCGGCACGACCGGTTTCACCGATGCGCAAAAAGCTGAAATCGCTGAAATCGCCAAAGACATTGCCATCGTGATGGCCCCCAACATGAGCGTGGGCGTCAATGTCACGCTCAAGCTGTTGCAAATGGCTGCGCAAGCCATGTCCACGGGTTACGACATTGAGATCATTGAGGCCCACCACCGCCATAAGGTGGACGCCCCCTCGGGCACGGCCCTCAAGATGGGTGAAGTCATTGCCGAAGCCATTGGTCGTGACTTGAAAGCGTGCGCTGTGTACGAGCGCTATGGCCATACCGGCGAGCGAGATCCGTCAACCATCGGTTTCTCCACCATCCGAGGCGGTGACATCGTGGGTGATCACACCGTGCTTTTTGCGGGCATTGGTGAGCGCATTGAAGTGACCCACAAATCCTCCAGTCGGTCCACTTACGCCCAAGGCAGTTTGCGTGCTGTGCGCTACTTGGCGAGCCAGTCCAGCGGCTTGTTTGACATGTTTGATGTGTTGAATTTGCGCTGAGTTTTCTGACTTCAGTCATGTCACTCAACGACTTTTTGCTCCACAGTGACGGCATCAGTCGCTTTTTGGCCTTGCTGCTGTTGGTGCTCTCGGTCGGCAGTTGGGTGGTCATGGTCTGGAAATGGCGTTTGCTGGCCCGAGTCGGCTCCGATCTGCCCCGCAGCATCGCTGCATTTTGGCAAGCCCCTGCGTTCGATGATGCACAGCAGCGCGTGGCCCAGTTTGATCGCGATGCCAGCATCACCCCTTTGTTGGCGGCGACTTTGTTGCCTGTGGGCGGTACTTTGGCGTGTGCGGGCGAGCGCCATCCACAACTGACCCGTGTGTTGCGTGACGCCTTGCAGTTGGTGGTGAAACGCCTGCAATGGGGACAGGTTTGGTTGGCCACAGCAGGTTCCATCTCTCCTTTTGTCGGCCTGTTGGGCACCGTTTGGGGGATCTTCAATGCCCTGACCGGCATGGTCGATGGTGGTCCATTGACCATTGACAAGGTGGCGGGTCCCGTGGGCGAGGCGCTCATCATGACCGCGGCGGGTTTGGCTGTGGCGATCCCGGCGGTGTTGGGCTACAACGTTTTTGGGCGCCAAATCCACCAAATCGAAGCGCAGCTGGAGGGTTTTGCCCATGACTTGCGCGCTTTGCTCGCCGAACCCTGAGTTTGAACCATGGCCTTTGGTCGTCTTGATTCCCGTCAACCCGCTGCGCCGATGAGCGAGATCAACGTCACCCCCATGGTCGACGTGATGCTGGTGTTGCTGGTCATCTTCATCCTCACGGCCCCCTTGATGACCAGCGCCATCCGTTTGGATTTGCCCCAGAGTGAAGGTGCTGAGTCGGGCGCGGCCTCTGCATCTCTGTCGTTGGTGGTTGACGCGCAAGGGGCCTTGTTTTTCAACGACCAACCCATCACCCCTGAAGTCTTGCGCCTGCGCCTGGCCGAAGCGGCTCAGCGCAACCCCAACACCGAGCTGGAGCTGCGCGCCGACCAGTCGGTGCCCTATGGTCGGGTGGTTGAGGCCATGGGCTTGGCCCAAAAAGCCGGGTTGTCGCGCATTGGTTTTGTGGCGCAAACCCCGTCCACCCCCAAGCGCTGACGGGTAAAGCCCTCTCACCAAGATGCACGATGCCCGCAGGGCGGGTGACTCGGGCAACGATGTTGAGCTTGCGTCTGAGGCGCCCGGGTCACCCGTCCTGCGGGTCACCAGCGCCGGTCAATCCACCTAGAACCACGCCCGCGCCAGCCTACAATCGCAGGCTATGCAAGACAAGTACAACCACCTCGAAGTCGAACCCGCAGCACAGGCCCGCTGGACGGCCCGCGATGCCTACCGCGTCACCGAAGACGCCAGCAAAAAGAAGTTTTACGCCTGCTCCATGCTGCCCTACCCCAGCGGCAAGCTGCACATGGGCCATGTGCGCAACTACACCATCAACGACATGCTCACGCGCAGCCTGCGCATGAAGGGCTACAACGTCTTGATGCCCATGGGCTGGGACGCTTTTGGCCTACCGGCCGAGAACGCTGCCTTGAAAAATGGCGTGCCCCCGGCGAAATGGACGTTCGAGAACATCGCGTACATGAAAAAGCAGATGCAGGCCATGGGCCTGGCCATCGATTGGTCGCGCGAGGTCGCCACCTGTGACCCGACTTATTACAAGTGGAACCAGTGGCTTTTCTTGAAAATGCTGGAAAAAGGCATCGCCTACCGCAAGACCCAGGTCGTCAACTGGGACCCGGTGGACCAGACCGTGTTGGCCAACGAGCAAGTCATCGACGGCAAAGGCTGGCGCACGGGCGCGCCGGTTGAAAAGCGAGAGATCCCCGGCTATTACCTGAACATCACCGCTTACGCGCAAGAGTTGTTGGACCACGTTCAGATGGGCAACGACAAAGCGACGCTGAACGGCTGGCCCGATAAAGTGCGCCTGATGCAGGAAAACTGGATCGGCAAGTCCGAAGGTGTTCGCTTTGCGTTCCCGCACGACATCAAAGATGCCTCGGGTGCCTTGATTGGCGACGGCAAGATGTACGTCTTCACCACCCGCGCCGACACCATCATGGGGGTGACGTTTTGTGCGGTGGCCGCCGAGCACCCGCTGGCGCAGCATGCCGCAGCAAGCAACCCTGCGCTGGCGGCCTTCTTGGAAGAATGCAAAACCGGTGGCACGACCGAGGCCGAAATGGCCACCCAAGAGAAAAAAGGCATGGCCACGGGCCTGTTCGTCATGCATCCTTTGACGGGTGCGCAGGTCGAGGTCTGGGTCGGCAACTACGTGCTGATGAGCTACGGCGACGGCGCCGTGATGGGTGTGCCTGCACACGACGAGCGCGACTTTGCGTTTGCCTTGAAATACGCGTTGCCCATCAAGCAGGTTGTTGGTGCTCGTGCACCGGCCTTGTCGTCGCCTGCGTCGGTCGCCTCAGACGCAAGCTCAACATCGTTGCCCAACGCAGGCCAAGCCAAGGCCTCTGAGGTCTTCGATGCGACCGCATGGTCCGACTGGTACGCCACCAAAGACGGTGTGTGTGTCAACTCCGGTGAACTCGATGGCTTGGCCCAAAAAGCCGCCGTCAACAAAGTTGCTGAACTGCTGGCCGCCAAAGGCCTGGGTGAAAAGAAAACCACTTGGCGTTTGCGCGACTGGGGCGTGAGCCGCCAGCGTTACTGGGGCACCCCCATCCCGATCATCCATTGTGACGAGCACGGTGCGGTGCCGGTGCCTGAAAAAGACCTGCCCGTGGTGCTGCCGCAAGACTGCATCCCTGATGGCTCAGGCAACCCGTTGCACAAGCACGAAGGCTTCCACGCGGGTGTGACTTGCCCCGTGTGCGGCAAAGCGGCCCGCCGCGAGACCGACACCATGGACACCTTTGTGGACTCGTCCTGGTACTTCATGCGCTACTGCGACCCGACCAACACCGAAAAGATGGTGGCCGAGGGTTCGGATTATTGGATGCGTGACCAACAGCTGGCCACGGGCGGCAGTGGCATGGACCAATACATCGGCGGCATCGAGCATGCGATCCTGCACCTTTTGTACGCCCGCTTCTGGACCAAGGTCATGCGCGATCTGGGTCTGGTCAAGGTGGACGAGCCCTTCAGCAAATTGCTCACGCAAGGCATGGTGCTCAACCACATTTACTCGCGCCGCACCGCCAAGGGCGGCAAGGACTATTTCTGGCCGCACGATGTCGAGCATGTGCTCGACGAGACGGGCAAAGTCATCGGCGCCAAGCTCAAGAACGAAGCCGACAGCGGCGACGGCCGCTTGCCCGTGGGCACCGCCATTGATTACGAGGGCGTGGGCACCATGTCCAAGTCCAAGAACAACGGTGTGGACCCGCAGGACCTGATCGAGCGTTACGGCGCCGACACAGCCCGTCTGTACACCATGTTCACTGCACCACCCGAAGTCACGCTGGAGTGGAACGACTCGGCCGTGGAAGGCAGCTACCGCTTTTTGCGCCGGGTCTGGAACTTCGCCTTCAAGCACCACGAACTGTTGCGCTCGGCGACCAGCCAAGACCTGAGCCAAGCCGCCTTGGGCGATGCGGCCAAAGCGCTGCGCCGCGAGATGCACCTGGTGCTCAAGCAAGTGGGTTATGACTACGAGCGCATGCAATACAACACCGTGGTGTCCGGTTGCATGAAGCTGCTCAATGCGCTCGAAGACTTCAAGCCGGATGGGACCGCAGGTGATACCGCGGCTCTCTGCGAAGGCGTGTCGATTTTGTCGCGCATGCTCTACCCCGCCTGCCCGCACATCACCGACGAAATCTGGCAGCAACTGGGCTACGCCAAGGCGGTGGGCGAGTTGCTTGACGCGCCCTGGCCTGAGGTGGATGAGTCGGCTTTGGTGCGCGATCAGATCGAGTTGATGCTGCAGGTCAACGGCAAGTTGCGGGGGGCTGTTTGGGTGCCTGCCATTGCGGACAAGGCACAGATCGAAGCCGCAGCCTTGGCCCACGAAGCTTTTATCAAGCAGGCCGCAGGCGCCGTGCCGAAAAAAGTCATCGTGGTGCCCGGCCGTTTGGTCAACATCGTGCTGTGACCGCCGCATGAATGCCCCGCGCCGATTTTTTTTGACCGCTGTGAGCCAGGGGCTGCTCGCGGTCGGCTTGGTCGGGTGTGGGTTCCATTTGCGGCAAACCCAGGCGTTGGCGTTCAAGACCCTGTATGCGAATTTTTCCACCACTTCCCCATTGGGGGTGGAGTTGCGTCGCACTTTGTTGGGCACGGGCCAGCTCGATGTGTTGACCGAGCCGAAACAAATGGCCAAGGCGGATGCCGTCCTCGACATCTTGGGCGAGGAGCGTCAACAAGTGCCCGTGGGTGTGAGCGCGACCGGGCAGGTGCGTGAGCTGCAGCTGCGCTTGCGGGTGCGATTTCGTTTGCGCACGCCTGAGGGGGTCGAATTGATCGAACCCGTCGAGATTTATCAGCAGCGCGATTTGAGCTTCACGGAGTCTGCGGCGCTGTCCAAAGAAATTGAGCAAGGCATTTTGTACCGCGACATGCAGACCGACATCGTGCAGCAAATCATGCGCCGCTTGTCCGCGGTCAAGCGGCGCGGGCCAGCGCCGGTTTCTCAGCCTTGATGCGGCTGACCTGAGACGCCCATGCAATTGCCCCTTCCCCAACTGGCCGCTCACTTGCAAAAAGGATTGCGCAGCCTGTACGTGTTGCAGGGAGATGAGCCTTTGCTGATCCAAGAGGCCGCCGACGCCATTCGGGCAAGTGCCCGTGCTCAGGGCTACACCGAGCGCACTGTGCACACCGTCTCGGGTGCCCATTTCGACTGGAGTGAAGTGCTGGCGGCTGGCGGCTCCATGAGTTTGTTTGCCGACAAACAAATCGTGGAAGTGCGTGTGCCCTCTGGCAAGCCGGGCAAAGAAGGCAGCGTCGCCATTCAGCAACTGGCCGCGTCTGCCCAAGGCAATGACAGCACCTTGACCTTGTTTTTACTGCCCCGCCTGGATGCCGCTACCCGCAAGGGGGCCTGGTTTGGTGCACTTGAAAATTCGGGCGTCTCGATTCAAGTGGAGTCCATAGACCGCAGTGCATTGCCCCAGTGGATTGCACAACGCTTGCAGCAGCAAGGCCAGCGTGTGGTGGCGGGTGAGGAGGGCCAGCGCACCTTGCAGTTTTTCGCCGACCGCGTGGAAGGCAACTTGCTTGCGGCGCATCAGGAAATCCAAAAACTTGGCTTGCTGTACCCGCCTGGTGAATTGAGTCAGGCGCAAGTGGAGTCTGCCGTGGTCAATGTGGCCCGTTACGATGTGTTCAAGTTGTCCGAAGCGGTACTTTCCGGGCAAGTGGCCCGTGTGCAGCGCATGTTGGATGGCTTGCAGGCAGAAGGTGAGGCTGCTGTGTTGGTGCATTACACCTTGGCCGAAGACATCCGTGCTCTCAAACGCCTGAAAGACGCCATGGCCAGTGGCAAACCCATGCCCTTGGCGCTGCGAGAGCAGCGCATTTGGGGTCCGCGTGAACGTTTGTTTGAACGCGTCCTGCCCCGCATGACCGAGACCCGCCTGAATGGCCTGCTGCAGGCAGCCCACCAGGTGGACGGCATTGTCAAAGGCCTGAAAGTGCCTGACTGGCCCACCGACGGGTGGCAGGCTTTGCAGCGGTTGGCGGTGCGGTTTTCGCGTTTTTGCACAATTCGTTGACCGATGCACTTTCCCTTGTGGGTGCGTGCCTGATGGCCCCAAACCCGGTTGGCATCTGCGAAAATGACCGAATGACTGAATTGAACACTGTCGAACACGTCCAATCTTTGGGCCAAAAGGCCAAAACCGCCTCCGCCCTCATGGCCAAGGCCTCGGCGGCCACCAAAAACAAAGCCTTGCGCCGTTTGGCCGCCTTGCTTTTGGCCAACACCGAAGCTTTGCAGTTGGACAACGCGAGAGACTTGGCGCGCGCGCAAGCTGCCGGTTTGGCCGAGCCCCTGGTGGATCGCCTGAAACTCAGCCCCAAAGTGCTCGAGACCTGCGCCCAAGGCTGCGAGCAACTGGCTGCCATGCCCGATGTGATTGGCGAGATTTTGGGCATGAAGCAAGTGCCCAGCGGCATCCGAGTGGGCCAGATGCGGGTGCCCATTGGTGTGTTCGGCATGATTTTTGAGAGCCGCCCCAATGTGACGATTGAGGCCGCCAGTCTGTCCATCAAAAGCGGCAACGCCTGCATCTTGCGCGGCGGCTCCGAGGCCATCGAGTCGAACAAAGCCCTGGCCCTGCTGGTGCAGCAAGCACTCAGCGAGAGTGGACTGCCGATCGATGCCGTGCAACTGGTGCAAACCACCGACCGGGCAGCGGTGGGTCAACTCATCACGATGCCCCAGTTTGTGGACGTGGTCATCCCCCGTGGTGGCAAGGGCCTGATCGAGCGCATCAGTGCCGAAGCCAAAGTGCCTGTCATCAAGCACCTGGACGGCAATTGCCACACGTATGTGGACCAGCCTTGCGACATCGACATGGCTGTCAAAGTGGCCGACAACGCCAAGACGCAAAAGTACAGCCCCTGCAACGCCAGTGAAAGCCTGTTGGTGGCGCGTGGCGTGGCGGCCGAGTTTCTGCCCAAAATCGGTGCCGTTTATGCGCTCAAAGGCGTGGAAATGCGTTGCTGTCCGAAGTCCAAGGCCATTTTGAGCCAAGTTGCCGGCGCGGTGCTGAAAGATGCCACAGTGCAGGATTGGTTCGCTGAATACTTGGCACCCATCATCAGCATCAAGGTGGTTGAAGGCTTGGACGAGGCAATTGCCCACATCAACCATTACAGCAGCCACCACACCGACGCCATCCTCACCCGTGACCACATGCACGCCCAGCGTTTTTTGCGCGAGGTGGACTCGGCCAGCGTCATGGTCAATGCCAGCACCCGTTTTGCCGATGGCTTTGAGTATGGTTTGGGGGCCGAAATTGGCATCAGCACCGACAAGTTCCACGCCCGTGGTCCCGTTGGCATTGAGGGCCTGACCTCGCTCAAGTACGTGGTGCTGGGTGAAGGTGAGGTCCGAAGCTGAAGCCCAGAGGTTGTGTGCTGAGGCACACAAGCCCTTTTGGGGGGAAAGTCTGCGCTTGCACAAGCTTCTTGCGGCCCCCTATGATCCCTATGTTTTGACAGCCGTTTAAAGGTCTCTCATGGTTCCCCATCTTGTCACCGCCCTGACCGGCCCCATCAATGAGCTGGAGCAGCGCATCCTCGACTCCATGCCTGCGATTGAACGCTGGTTCCGTTTGGAGTGGATGGAGCATACCCCGCCCATTTACACCTCTGTCGACATCCGCAATGCGGGTTTCAAGTTGGCCCCGGTGGACACCAACCTTTACCCCGGTGGCTGGAACAACCTCACACCTGAAATGCTGCCTTTGGCCGTGCAGGCTGCGCAAGCGGCGATTGAGAAGATCTGTCCCGAGGCCAAAAATCTCCTGATCATCCCGGAGAACCACACGCGCAACACCTTCTATTTGTCCAACGTGGTGCAACTGCAACGCGTCTTCCACATGGCGGGTTTGAATGTGCGTTTGGGATCGATCAATCCTGAAGTCAAAGAAACCACCACCATCGAGCTGCCCAACGGCGAGAGCGTGACTTTGGAGCCTGTGGTGCGCACCCAGCACCGCTTGGGCCTCAAAGATTTTGACCCCTGCACCATTTTGCTCAACAACGACCTGTCGGCGGGCGCACCTGGCATCTTGGAGGAACTGCACGAGCAGTTCTTGTTGCCCCCTTTGCACGCCGGCTGGAGTGTGCGCCGTAAAACCAAGCACTTTGAGTGCTACGAAGAGGTGACCAAACGGTTTGGCAAGTTGTTGGGCATTGACCCCTGGCTCATCAACCCCATGTTCAGCCAGTGCGGCGATGTCAATTTTGCCGAAGGCACCGGCATGGACTGCTTGCGCAGCAATGTGGATGCTTTGCTCACCAAAATCAAGCGCAAATACAAGGAATACGGGATCAACGAAAAACCGTTTGTGGTGGTCAAGGCCGACAACGGCACTTACGGCATGGGCATCATGACCGTGCGCGATGTGTCCGATCTGGACCAACTCAACCGCAAGACCCGCAACAAGATGAACGTCATCAAGGATGGACAGACCGTCAATGACGTGATCATCCAAGAGGGTGTGCTGACCAATGAGCGCATCAACGACGCGGTGGCCGAGCCGGTGGTTTACATGATGGACCGTTATGTCGTGGGTGGTTTTTACCGTGTGCACGCCGAGCGCGGTGTGGACGAGAACCTGAATGCACCGGGTGCCAGTTTCGTGCCTTTGGCCTTTGCCGACACCCCGCACCTGCCCCAGCCGGGTGTCAAACCTGGCGCCAGCGTGCCCAATCGCTTTTACATGTATGGCGTGATTGGCCGTTTGGCCATGCTCGCGGCCAGCTATGAGCTGGAAGCCACCGACCCCGAAGCCGAGGTTTACGATTAAAGTTGCTGCACTGCAACAAAACCAGAGCCTTGCGGTGACACGGTGCCGTCATCGGGCGCAAAATAGCGAACTTCAAGACTGTCAGTCTGATCACAGATCAGGCCAATTTTTGTGTCCTCTACAAAATCCTCTCTCGCCGCGCTGACCCTGGGCGCCATTGGCGTGGTTTACGGCGACATTGGCACCAGCGTGTTGTATGCGATGAAAGAGGTGTTTGGCTCTGGCCATGTGCCCTTCACGCCAGAAAACGTCTACGGGATCCTCTCGATTTTCTTTTGGACCCTGACCACCATCGTGTCGCTCAAGTACGTGGTTTTGGTGCTTCGGGCCGATAACCACGGCGAAGGCGGGTTGGTGGCCATGTTGGCACTCGCTTCACAATCGGTCAAAGACCGCCCGCGAACCCGCAAGGTGTTGCTGGTCGTCGGGATTTTTGGCACCTGCTTGTTCTATGGCGATGGCGTCATCACCCCCGCCATTTCCGTGTTGTCGGCTGTTGAAGGCTTGGAGATCATCTCGCCCACCTTCAAAAAAGCGGTCATCCCCCTCACCTTGGTGATTCTGTTCCTGCTGTTTTGGGTACAAAAGCGCGGCACGGCCGGCATTGGCAAATTCTTTGGTCCCATCACGCTGGTTTGGTTCCTGTCCATCGCGGTCTTGGGCGTTTCCCACATCGTGCAACGCCCTGAAATCCTGTTGGCCATCAGTCCGCATTACGCCTTGAGTTTCATGTGGAATGAGCCAGGCACCACCTTCATCATTTTGGGCGCGGTGGTGTTGTGTGTGACGGGCGGCGAAGCCCTGTACGCCGACATGGGGCACTTTGGCAAAAAGCCTATTCGCTTGGCTTGGTTCAGCGTGGTCATGCCTTGCCTGACCCTGAACTACTTTGGACAAGGGGCTTTGCTGCTGGCCGAACCCGAAGCGGTCAAAAACCCGTTCTACATGATGGCCCCCGAATGGGCCTTGTTGCCCTTGGTGGGTTTGGCCACCATGGCCACGGTCATCGCTTCGCAAGCCTTGATTTCTGGCGCTTTCAGCGTGACCAAGCAGGTCATACAGCTGGGTTATCTGCCGCGCCTCGAAGTGCAACACACCAGTGAAACCGATACCGGACAGGTCTACATGCCCTTCGTCAACTGGGGCTTGTTTGTCGCCATTGTTTTGGCCGTGGTCATGTTCAAGTCCTCGAGCAATCTCGCCGCAGCCTATGGCATTGCCGTGTGCACCGACATGCTGATCACCACCGTGCTCACGTTTTTTGTCATCCGTTACGCTTGGAAGCTGCCCCTGGCGTTGTGCATTGGCGCGACAGGGTTTTTCTTCGTGGTCGATTTGGCCTTCTGGGCTTCGAACATGCTCAAACTGTTTGACGGGGGGTGGTTCCCGCTGTTCATTGGCGCATCCGTGTTCATATTGATGCTGACATGGCACGACGGTCGGCGATTGCTCAATGAGTCTTTGCGCTCGGATGCTTTGCGTTTGCCTGATTTCCTGGAAGCCGTGTTCATTTCCCCGCCCACCCGGGTTGAAGGCACAGCGGTGTTCTTGACCGCCGATACGGGCGCCGTGCCCAACGCTTTGCTGCACAACTTGAAGCACAACAAAGTCTTGCACGCGCGCAACCTGTTTGTCACCGTGCGCAGCCACGAGGTGCCGCGGGTGGACGCCAGCGAGCGTTTGGATGTGACCCCTCTCGGACACGACTGCTGGCAAGTCATCGTCAACTATGGCTTCAAGGACAACCCCGACTTGCCAAGCGCCTTGATCAGCATCGAGGGCGAAGGCCACAATCTCGATCCGATGATGACCAGTTATTTCCTCTCGCGTGACATCGTGATTCCCACCATTGGGGGGGGCATGGCCACTTGGCGCGAAAAATTGTTTGCTCAAATGCACCACAATGCCAGTGGTGCGGCCGCTTTCTTGAACCTGCCCACCAATGCGGTGGTTGAGTTGGGCTCGAAGATCGAAATTTGAGCCGTTCGCCAGAACCTGTGCGGTGTGCGCAGGCCGTCCATGTCGGCGTGAAGGCCATCAGAAGGGGATTTCATGCAGCGCTCTGTGCATTTGGCCCATCAGTTCACTCGGCGTGTGGCGTTTGGTTTGCCGCACGGTACACCGCTGCCCGATGACCCTTTGGCGTGGGCAAAGGCTCAGCTCAAGCGAGCCCCCCCCATCGACATTTTGGAGCGCGACGGGACACGCCGCACCGATTTGCCCGAGTGGGTGCATCTGTTGTGGCGCATGGACGATGTCATGCACGCCTTTGAAAAGCACCGCCGACTGGAATCGGAGTCTTTTGGCAAGGCCAGGCGCATGTCCAAAGAGCAGTATCAGGCCGAGCGCAGGCGCGATATCGGGATCCCTTATGGGCAAATGGAGCATTGGAAAGAGGTCCAAGCGCGCGCCACCACCGCTTTGTATGGTGAAGCACCTGTCTTTGAGCGATTTTGGCATTTCTGGTGCAACCATTTCATGGTGGCCCCGGGCAACCAGAACAATGACACCTTGGTGGGGCCTTTTCAGCGCAGTTTGCGAGAAAAAATGACGGGCAACTTCCAGTCGATGCTTTGGCATGCCACGACCCATCCCGGCATGTTGGTTTACCTGGACAACAACACCAACACGGGGCCACGTTCCCGCGCTGCAAGAGAAAAATGGACCGCAAACAGCATCAACGAAAACCTGGGCCGTGAGCTCTTGGAGTTGTTCACTTTGAGCCCAGAGTCGGGCTACAGTCAGAAAGATGTGGAAGCGGTCACCTTGATCTTGACCGGCTGGCGCGACATGCGCCCTGATAAACACCACAAGCCAGGGGTCCCTCTGGGAACCTTCTTCGACTTCAATCACCATGAGCCGGGCTCGCAGGTGGTCATGGGCAAAACCTACTCTGCCTTTCTCCGCCCCTCCGGCAAATTGGAAGACTTGGTTGCTGACTTGGCTGTCCACCCGGCCACCGCCAAGCACCTGGCGCGCAAACTGTGCGTCTATTTCTTGGATGACGAGCCGCCGCTCGAGGCGGTTCGCCACATTGAGCAAGTTTTTGTGCAAACCCAAGGGCATTTGCCCGCGGTGCACGCTGCCGTGCTGGAGATGTGCTGGGCGCACCTCGAGTCCACGCGCAAATTCTTGTCACCCGAGACCTGGCTGCTGCAGACCTGGAATTTGATGGGCCTGGCTCCGCCGAGGACGGCACCCCTGGATGAGCGGGGCGGCCTCAAAACCCCCAATGTCTTGGGTGATTTGGGACAGCCATTGCCGCGCTGCCCTCAGCCCAACGGTTGGCCCATTCGTTCGGTCGAGTGGATCTCCAAGGAAATGCTGGACCGCCGCGTGCGCTTCATGCTCGTGGTCACCCGCGAATGGCTGCAACAGGCGTCACAACCCCGACAAATCTTGAGCCAATTGTGCGAAGGGCATTTCGCCCCAGACAGCCCCGAAAAGACATTGATTCAACAGGTGATGGCCAAGGGCGATTTGCGCGCTGCCCACACCTTGTTCCACGCCAGCCCTACCTTGCTTTGGAGTTGATCAGCATGCAAAGAAGACAATGGCTCAAGGGGGCGGGCGCGACGGCCCTGAGTTTTGCAGGCTTTCAGCCCGCGTGGGCCCGCGGTGTTGAAAGTGCCCCCCGGTTGTTGGTCGTTTTGCTGCGCGGTGGCATGGACGGCTTGGCTGCTGTGCCGCCCATCGGGGACGCCACCTACGCGGCCATTCGGCCCACCATCGCGGTGCAAAACAGTTTGCCGCTGGATGGCTCATTTGGCCTGCACCCCGCCTTCAAGCACCTGCACCAGTTGTGGGGACAGCAGCAGTTGGCGGTGGTCCACAGCACGGGCTTTGCGTATGCTGGGCGTTCGCATTTTGAGGGCCAAGACGTGATGCAGTCGGGCATGAACAAGCCCTACACCTCTGCTTCGGGATGGCTGGGGCGGGCCATGCAGGTGGCGCGGGTGGCGGGCGGCGTTTCCCTATCGATTCCCATGCCTTTGCTTCTTCGAGGGAACCCCGAATCGTCCACCAAATTTCCGAACTGGATGCCCCCTTTGACACCGGGTGTTGCCGATGCTTTGGAAGCCTTGTGGTCGAAAGATGGGCTCATCTCGCCCTATGCGTCTGTGATCCGGGCCGAAGCGGCCTCGCAGCGGCAAGGCGCCATGAATCGACAAGATTTTGCCAATGCCCGCGCTTTGCCGGAACTGGGCCGCTTGGCGGGTCAAGAAATGAGCCAAGCGCAGGGGCCACGTGTGGGTCTGATTGATTTCACACATGGGTTTGACACGCACGCGAGCCAGGGGGGCGACCTGGGTGGGCATGCGGATCAATTGGTCAAAATCGATCAATTGGTCCAAAATTTCCAAACAGCGATGGGGCCGATGTGGTCCAACGCTTTGGTGGTGACGGTGACAGAGTTTGGCCGAACGGCGGCTGAAAACGGCACCACCGGGACCGACCATGGCGTGGGGACGTGTTGTTTGCTCGCTGGCGGCTTGATCGGTCAGGCCAAGGTCTTTTCCGATTGGCGTGGCCTGAACAAGGACCAATTGTTTGAAGGCCGGGATTTGCCGCCCACCATCGATGTCGCAGCGGTGTATGCCAAAGTGATCGAGCGGGTCTTTGAGATCACACCTGCCGCCATTCAGCAGCAGGTGATGGCCCACCAGCCCAGTGCGGCACTCAAGGGTTTGCTGGTCTAAGCGCTGGCACTTTCCGTTCGATCATCGGCAGCAGATCCCGGTGCCATCAAGGTCCCCATCCCTTCGCCCATCACAATGGCCCGGGTGGGCGTCCAGTCCTTGTTGAACTGCATCAGCCCTTTGGGGAACAGCATCACCACGGTGGAGCCCAGCAAAAAGCGGCCCATTTCTTCGCCTTGGGCCAGGGCGATGTTGCCCATTTCATAAGTCCACTCGCGCATTTGTCCGGGCCGAGGTGGGTTGACCACCCCGTGCCACACGGTGGCCATGCTCCCGACAATGGTGGCCCCCACGAGCACCATTACAAAGGGGCCGTGCGCGCCCTCGAACACGCAGACCAAGCGCTCATTGCGGGCAAAGAGGCCGGGCACACCGCGTGCGGTGGTCGGGTTCACCGAGAACAAATCGCCCGGCACGTAAATCATGCGCGTGAGTCGCCCCGCGCAAGGCATGTGGATGCGGTGGTAGTCGCGCGGGCTCAGGTACAAGGTGGCAAAGTCGCCGTCTTGAAACTGTGCGGCCAGCGCGGCATCACCGCCCACCAGAGCGCGCGTGCTGTAGCCGTGGCCCTTGGCCTGGAAGACTTGATCGCCCGCAATCGGACCGCATTGGCTGATGGCCCCGTCCACCGGACTCACCCAATCGGCCGTCGCCAGTGGGCGGGCATCTGCGCGCAAGGGCCGGGTAAAAAACTCGTTGAAGCTCTTGTAGCTGGATGTGTCTGCGTTGGCGGCCTCTGCCATGTTCACGTTGTAGCGGCGCACAAAGCGGTCAATGATGCCGGTCGTCACGCGGCCCCACTGACTGCCCGCTACCCAACCGGCAAACACCGTCAGGGCTTGCTTGGGGATCAGGTATTGCGGCAAAACCGCCAAGCGGTCAGAAAAGGAAGGGGACATGAGGGGGCCGCCGGGGCGGTTCAGGACAATGCGCTGATTTTATCGGGACGGGCGCAGGCACAATCCGAGCATGAACACCCCATTGCTTTCTGTGACTCATCTGGTCAAACGCTACGGCGACGCCACCGTGGTCAATGACCTGTCTTTCCACATCGAGCCCGGTGAGTGCCTGGGCGTGATCGGCCCCAATGGCGCGGGCAAAACCACCACGCTGCGCATGTGTCTGGGCCTGTCTGAGCCTGACAGCGGCAGCATCACCTACTTTGGCGAGCAACAAATGCCCCGCGACGCGCTGGACATCAAAGCCCGTTTGGGCGTGGTTGCGCAAATGGACACGCTGGATCCGGACTTCACTGCTGAAGAAAACCTGCTGGTCTTTGGCCGTTATTTTGGCCTGTCCGACGCGGTGATCCGCGAGCGTATTCCCCAGTTGCTCGAGTTTGGCGCCCTCAACCACAAAGCCAAAGCCAAGCCAGGTGAACTGTCGGGCGGCATGAAGCGTCGCTTGAGCCTGGCCCGCGCGCTCATCAACCACCCGCAACTGCTGATGCTGGATGAGCCCACGACGGGCCTGGACCCGCAAGCGCGGCACCTGATGTGGGAACGCCTGCAAGTGCTGCTGCAAGAAGGTAAATCCATCTTGCTCACCACCCACTTCATGGACGAGGCCGAGCGCCTGTGCTCTCGCCTCTTGGTGCTGGACCAGGGCCGCAAGATCGCCGAGGGCAAGCCCCGCGACCTGATCGCCGAGCACTTGGAGCCCGAGGTGGTGGAGGTGTTTGGCCAAGGCGCGGTGGCGCTGGCGCAAGAGGCCAGCCTGAAAGGGCTGGCAGGTCGGGTTGAGGTGAGTGGTGAAACGGTTTTCTTCTACACCCAAGACAGCCGCCCATTGCTGGCGGCTTTGCAAGCCTGGCCTGCGCTGCGTACCCTGCACCGGCCGTCCAATCTGGAAGACCTGTTTTTGAAATTGACCGGACGTCAGATCCGAGAGGAAGGCTGATCATGAGTCAAATTCAAAACAACATCTGGGCCGCACCCCGCTTGTCCATGCGCTGGTGGCCAGTGTTTCTGCGCAACTGGCTGGTCTGGAAAAAGTTGGCCATTCCCAGCCTGGTGGGCAACATCGCCGAGCCGCTCATGTGGCTGGTGGCTTTTGGCTACGGGATGGGCGCCCTCATCGGGCAGGTGGAGATGGGTGGCGAAAAAGTGCCCTACATCCTGTTTCTGGCCAGCGGCAGCATTTGCATGAGCGCCATGAACGCGGCCACCTTTGAGGCGCTGTACTCCGCGTTTTCGCGCATGCATGTGCAAAAGACATGGGACGGCATCATGAACGCCCCGGTGCGCCTGGATGATGTGGTGCTGGCCGAAATGCTGTGGGCTGCGTTCAAAGCGCTGTTCACCGTCACCGCCATTTTGGGTGTGATGCTCGCTCTGGGCATCAGCCACAGCTGGAAGCTGCTGGTGGCCTGGCCCGTGCTGCTGGGCGTGGGCATCACCTTCAGCTGCATGGCGCTGATCTTCAACGCGCTGGCCAAAGGCTACGACTTCTTCACCTATTACTTCACCCTGTTCCTCACGCCCATGATGTTCCTCTCGGGCATCTTCTTTCCGCGCGAGCAGCTGCCCAGTTTTGTGCGAGTCATTGCCGACTGGCTGCCGCTGTCGGTGGCGGTGGACTTGGTGCGCCCCCTCTTCATGGACCGTTGGCCCGACCAGCCGCTGCGCCATGTGGGGGTGCTGGCGGGGTTTGCCGTGGTGTCGTTTTGGATTGCGCTGGCGTTGACGAGGAAGCGGTTCAGGAGTTGATTTTTGTGCGCGATTTTCAGAAGTGATGCAGCGGTCGACAATCTGGATTAAGGTAGGAAGTTTCATTGTTTTCACAAATTGCAACCATCACCTTGCCCATCTTTGTTCTGGCTTTGGTCGGGTTTTTGTATGGCCGACGCGTCAGTCCGGATTTGTCGGGGGCCAACAAATTGGTCGTCGACATGGCGCTGCCCGCACTCATCTTTGTGTCTTTGTCGGCCAAGTCATTTGACCCCATAACCGCTTTGTCCTTCACTGGGGCGTCCATGGCTTTGATTGTTCTCAGTGGCCTGATCGCTTGGCCATTGGCAGCTGCCTCAGGCGCTTCTCGACGCGCCTTTCTTCCGTGCGCCATGTTCACCAATGTCGGTCCCGTGGGCATTCCGTTGATTGCGCTGGCGTATGGCCCTGAAGGTGTTGCGCCTGCAGTTGTCTTGTTGGTGATTTCCAATGTGTTGCATTTCACACTGGGTGCAGGCGTGATGAGTGGCCAAGTGGATTGGCGCATGGTGTATGCCAACCCCTTGGTTTGGGCCACTGTGCTGGGTTTATGCAGCGCGCAATTCCAGTGGGTATTTCCGGTTTGGCTTCAAACATCTTTGACCATGCTGGGCAGCGTGTTGGTTCCCATGATGTTGTTGTCTTTGGGCGTGCGATTGGCCAGCAGCAAAATTGAAGATGCAAAAATTGGGGCCCAGTCATCGGTGCTGATTTTTTTCATCCGACTGGCTGCTGTGTATGGAATTTTGTCGCTCATTCCGCTGCAAGGTGTTGAGCGCGGCGCGTTGATTCTTTTTGCCTGCTTGCCCCCCGCTGTGTTTAACTTCATGCTCGCCGACAAATTTCAAGTGGAGCCTCACAAAGTGGCTTCAACGGTCATTGTTGGGCATCTCGGCTGTTTGCTGTTCTTGCCATTGGGCCTTTGGTTGGCACTCAATTAATTTTTTCCACGCAACGCGCGAAAAGGCCTCCCACATGGTTGATTTTTATTACTGGACCACACCGAACGGTCACAAGGTGACGATGTTTCTGGAGGAAACAGGGCTGGACTACAACATCAAGCCGATCAACATCAGCCGAGGTGAACAATTTGATCCTGAGTTTTTGAAGATTGCACCCAACAATCGCATTCCTGCCATCGTGGACCACCATCCAGCAGGCGGTGGAGACCCCATCCGCATTTTCGAGTCCGGGGCCATTCTTTTGTACTTGGCCGACAAGACCAAAACCATGATTCCACAAGATTTGAGGGGCAGAAATGAATGCCTGCAATGGTTGTTTTGGCAAATGGGCGGTTTGGGCCCGATGGCGGGGCAAAACCACCACTTTGTGCAATATGCACCCGAGTCCTTGCCGTACGCCATCGAGCGTTATGTCAAAGAAACGTCGCGTTTGTATGGCGTTTTGAACAAGCACTTGTCCGATGGCCGCGCGTACATCTGTGGTGACTATTCGATTGCAGACATGGCCGCTTATCCTTGGGTTTTTCCGCATGAGAAGCAGCGTCAGAATTTGAGCCAATTCCCCGCGCTGTCTTCCTGGTTTGAACGTGTGAAAAATCGTCCAGCCACACAAAAAGCCTACGAAATCGCCAAATCAGTCAATGTGGCACCGACGGTGGATCACAACGCCAAATCCATTTTGTTTGGCCAAGACGCCAAGACAGTGATCTGAGCCGCTCTCTGGAAACCAGCATGAAAATCAAAGCGGTTGTATTGGATGCCTATGGCACTTTGTTTGATGTGTATTCCATTCAAGCTTTGGCCGATGATCTTTACCCAGGAATGGGTGCGGAGATCGCCGTCAAGTGGCGCGACAAACAAATTGAATACACGCGTTTGATCACCCAGTCAGATCCTCACAATCCATCGGGCAGTCGTTATTTCAAATCCTTTTGGGAGCTGACCCAGCTGTCACTGGTGTACACCTTGGACCGGCTCCATTTGAACCGAGAGGCTGGGCAGCTTGAGCAGTTGTTGGCGCAATACGCGCACCTTCAGGCGTTTCCAGAGAACCTGACTGTTCTGCAAAAGATCAAAGCCATGGGCATCACAACGGCCATTCTCTCGAACGGCAGCATGGACATGCTGACATCCGCGGTCAAAAGTGCGGGAATGGACGATGTTCTGGACCATCTCATCTCGGTCGACGCGATCCGCCTATTCAAGACTTCGCCCGAGAGTTATGGGCTGATTCAGCAGGTGATCCCCGTCGCAAAAGAGGACATCCTGTTTGTCTCCAGCAATGCGTGGGATGCCTTGGGTGCTGCTTGGTTTGGCTTGACAACGCATTGGGTCAATCGGCAAGGTTTGCCGTTTGAAACCTTGACTCCCAAGCCCCATTTTTCGGGTCCTGATCTGAATTCAGTTTTGAATTCCCTGGAGGCCATTCAGCGAGCTGACACATGACGCGCAAATGCTTGCACCTTGGCGGACTGGCCTTTGTGCGGGGGGCTCACCAGGTGAATCGGCAGTGAGGGCGCCGGCCAATCGGGCAGCAGCACTTGCAAATCCCCGTTGGCCAGTTCTTTTTCGAACAGCCAAGTGGGTGAAAAGCCAATCCCCATGCCCGACAGCACCGAGGCTCGGATCACTTCACTGCTGTTGGTTTGCAGGTTGCCTTGTGCGCGGATGGTGACTTCAGTGCCCTCCGGTTCGGATGCTCCTGGGCCTGCACGGAATGTCCAAGCGTTCTGCGTCGTGAGTTCTGAATAGACGATGCAGTTGTGCTGCAGCAAGTCCTGCGGAATCTTTGGCGCTTTCAGGCCGTGGGGCCATGTGTTGAGGTACTCATGGCGGGTCACCAGGGCACGGTGGGTGGTGCCGATGCGCCTGGCCACCAAGGCGCTGTCGGCCAGCTCCCCGATGCGGACGGCCACATCGATGCCTTCTTCGATCAGGTCAATGAAGCCGTCGTTGAGCCGCAGGTCAATTTTGACTTTGGGGTGGGCTGCGAGAAAACTCTTCACCAATGGCATCAGTTTGAGCCGTCCGTAGCCCACCGAAGCGGCCACGCGCAGCCAGCCACTCAATTGCTGTTCGCCCTGCAAGAGTGCTGTCTCCGCTTCGGCGATTTCGGCCACCAAGCGCCGCGCCTGAGCGAAGTAACCCGCTCCCGCCTCTGTCAAAGCCAATGAGCGGGTGGTGCGACTGAGCAGTTGGGCACCCAGTTCCCGTTCAAGCGCTGCCACCTGTTTGCTCACGCGGCTTTGCGTGCTGTGTGTCTCGCGCGCCACAGCCGAAAAACTGCCGCTCTCCACCACCCGAATAAAGGTCTGCATGGCCGTCAATCTGTCCATGGTTCTTCCTGATTAATTCTTTATTGGAATAAATAATAGTCCAGCGGCTTGTCTAGTGCAATGGATTGGATCAAATCAAACTCCAAGCCTTCACTTGCACTGGGACACCCCAATGAACACCAGCTCCCCGCCCAGTGCGCTGAAAGATCAGGCTGATTCCCGCCATTTGGTCAAAGGCATCGCCGTGGGCCTGCTGGCCGCCAGCATTGGTGCGCTTTACACCGTGTATGCACGTTGGGGCATTGCCCATGGCTTGTCTTCGCCAGACCTCACGGTGATGCGGTTTGGCGTGGCGGGCATCTTGATGCTCCCTGTGCTGGCTTTGGCGTTTTGGCGCGACGTGGCGCAATTCACCACGCGTTGGCGGGTGTGGTTGTCGGTGGCTTTGCTGGCGGGCACACCTTTTGGTTTGTTGATGTTTGGTGCGCTGCAATTTGCCCCATCCAGCCATGCTGCGGTGTTTCCATTCACCGCGATGAGCGTGATGGGCATGGTGCTGGGTGCCGTGGTGCTGGGCGAAAGCATGACCGTACGCCGTGTGTTGGGGATTGCTGTGGTTTTGTCGGGCTTGGTTTTGGTGTCTGGGCTGGAGGCGTCCAGCCTGACCCGGCGAGCAGCGATGGGTGATGCCATGTTTCTGGCCGCTGGAACCCTTTGGGCGGGTTTTGGCATCGTGCTGCGCAAGCACCGGCTGGACCCCTTGCTGGCCACAGCGGTGATTTCGATCAGCGCTTTGCTCACCTACGTGCCCGCGTATGCCTGGTTCACAGGCGGTGATGGTTTGGTCAAGGCTGCACCGTTTGTGCTTTGGGTCGAGGTGCTCGTGCAAGGCGTCATTGCCGGTGCTGGAACGCTTTACACCTATTCGAAAATGGTGTCGCTGCTTGGGCCTTCGCGTGCGGCGGTTTTTCCCGCACTGGCCCCAGGCCTGGCCGCATTGATGGCGTGGCCCGTCTTGGGTCATGTGCCGTCTATCCCAGAGACCATCGGACTGCTTTTGGTCATGACAGGATTGATGTTGGCTGTCACGACCTCAACGCATTCAAGGTCAAAAGCCTGAGGCCATTCATCCAATAGGCGCTGATCACTGAGATGAATGGATTGACCTGCAACCGTCGCAGATCACACTGCGAATAAAAGCTGGCGACCGATGCCGCCAAATTCATGCACCATCCGGTTTGAATCGCCAAGTTGACCTGTTCAACTTCGTTAAGTCGCCATCCAGGCTCATGCTTATCTGCGACGTCAGGTGGATGTGAAGCCGCCCCGTTAAGATGGCTGTTGGACCGATTTACCCCGTATTGAAGGAAAGAGCATGAGCATCCAAACCGTAGGCATCATTGGCGCAGGCACCATGGGCAATGGCATTGCACAGGCGTGCGCCGTCTCCGGCATTCACGTCGTGATGGTCGACATTTCGGACGCGGCCGTGGCCAAAGGCGTAGCCACCGTGGCGAGCAGCCTGGACCGTCTGGTCAAGAAGGAGAAAATCAGCGAAGCCGACAAGGCAGCCGCGCTGGCCCGAATCCAAGGCTCCAGCAGCTACGACGACCTCAAAAGTGCCCAGTTGGTGATCGAAGCCGCCACTGAAAACCACGAACTCAAGGTCAAGATTTTGAAGCAGCTCGACGGCCTGCTGGCGCCGAACGTGATCATCGCCTCCAACACCTCGTCGATTTCGATCACCCAGCTCGCCGCCGCCACGCAGCGCGCCGACCGTTTCATCGGCATGCACTTCTTCAACCCCGTGCCCATGATGGCGCTGGTCGAGATCATTCGCGGTCTGCAGACCAGCGACGCCACCCACGACGCGGTGCACGCGATGGCGCTGGCGCTGGGCAAGACCCCCATCACCGTCAAGAACGCCCCCGGTTTTGTGGTCAACCGCATCCTGGTGCCCATGATCAACGAAGCCTTCTTCGTGCTGGGCGAGGGCTTGGCCGAGGCCGAAGCGATTGACGCCGGCATGAAGCTCGGTTGCAACCAGCCGATTGGACCGCTGGCACTGGCCGACATGATCGGTCTGGACGTGTGCCTGGCTGTGATGGAGGTTTACCTCAAGGAGTTTGGCGACAGCAAATACCGCCCCAGCCCCTTGCTCAAGGAAATGGTCGCCGCCGGCCGCTTGGGACGTAAATCTGGCCAGGGCGTGTACAAGTACTGAGCTGTCACCTCGGCGAACGTGGCGCCAGAGGCTGTCGGCCTACCATGCCATGCATGCGCACCAACCCCCACCCCGAAGGCCAGATCGACTGCAGCGTACACGGTGCAGTCCTTCAGATTTGCATCAACCGCCCGGCCAAGCGCAACGGCTTCACGCCCAAGATGTACCGCGAGCTGGGCGAGGCGTACACCCGGCTGGACGACGACCCCGCGCTGCGCGTGGGGGTGCTGTGTGCGGCGGGCGACCACTTCACCGCCGGACTCGATTTGCCCACCATCGCGCCGCTGATGCAGCGTGGTGAAAAAGCGGTGCCGCTGGGGTTGGTGGATCCGCTCAACTTGGGCATGGACGGGTATCGGCGACGCCTCAAACCCATGGTGGCGGCGGTGCAGGGCATCACATACACGCTGGGCATTGAGCTCATGCTGGCCGCCGACATCGTGGTCGCAGCCGACGACTGCCGGTTTTCTCAGTTGGAGGTGCAGCGCGGCATCATGGCCACGGGCGGCGCCACACTGCGCATGGCCGAGCGTGCGGGCATGGGCAACGCGCTTTTGCATTTGCTGACGGGCGATGTGTTTGACAGTGCACAAGCCCTGCGCCTGAACTTGGTGCAAAAGGTGGTGCCTGCGGCAGGTTTGCTGGCCGAGGCCATGCGCATCGCCGAGCAAATTGCAGCGCAAGCGCCGCTGGCCGTGGTGGCCACGCGCCAGAACGTGCTCAAGGCCGTGGAGCACGGCCCATTGGTGGCCATGCATGACTTTTTATCGGTGCAAAAAACGCTGTCCAACAGCGAGGACGCGGCTGAAGGTGTGCGCTCGTTTGTCGAAAAAAGGCCAGCCCGCTTCACGGGCCACTGATGGCCCCAAAATGACCGCCATGCTGTGATCGCGCTGGGTCTTGATGCGCATCAAGGCCGCTGCGGCTGGATTGCTGCAAGCTTGGGCTCAGCCTCATCGCCGATGATGTTCCCAGAACAACGCCCCAAGGAGACGCCATGAGGCTGGCCCTGCTGTCAGACCTGCACGCCAATCGGCAAGCCCTCAGCGCCTGTCTGGCCCATGCCCAGACGCAGGGCGTGGACCGCCACGCCTTTTTGGGCGATTTGGTGGGGTATGGTGCCGATCCGCTCTGGGTGATGGACCAGGTGATGGTTTTGCAGGGTCAAGGCGCGCTGGTGATCCAGGGCAACCACGACGCCATGGCGGTCACGCCCCCGCAGGGCGATGACTCGACAGGTTCAAGCACCGCCGAATGGACGCACCGCCAGTTGAACGCAGAGCACCGCCGATTCCTGGCCGACTTGCCATTGACCGAATCGCTGGAGCACCTCTTGTTGGTGCACGCCAGCGCCGACAAACCCGAGACTTGGCGCTATGTGGACAGTGCGCGCGCGGCTTCGGTTTGCCTCGACGCCGCGCGTGGCCCAGGTCTGTCGCAGGGCGTGGCCTCACCCCACATTTTGGTGGGCCATGTGCACCACCAAACGCTCTATTACCAGGGCGCTGGCCGCGACCTGATGCCCTTTAAACCCACCGTGGGTGTGGGCGTGCCTGTCCCGCGCCTGCGCGCCTGTGTGGCCACCGTGGGTTCGGTCGGTCAGCCGCGCGACGGCGACACGCGGGCCATGTACGCGGTGTACGACCTGACCGCCGCACGTTTGACCTTTCATCGGGTGACCTACGACCACACTGCGGCGGCGGCGGCCATTCGGCAGGCGGGTTTGCCTGAATTTTTTGCCCAACGATTGGAGAGCGGACGTTGAAACTGTTGGAACCTGGCACCTTGATCGATGGCTTTGAAATCGGGGCGTGTTTGCACGCCGGGGGGATGGCGCACATCTACCAAGTGCAGTATGCGCCGGCCGAAGACGGCACGCGCCGCGAGGCCGAGTTTGCGATGGCGATGAAGATCCCACGCATGACCGCGGGCGACGGCGCTGAGACCATCGTGAGCTTTGAAATAGAGCACCAGCTCATGCCCGTATTGACGGGGCCGCACGTGCCGCGCTTTGTGGCCGCGGGCGACTTGTCGCGAACCCCGTATTTGGTGATGGAGTATGTGCAGGGCCAGACCTTGGACCACTGGCTGGGGCGTGATACGCCCCTGACGCCTCAAGAGATCGGACAGCTGGGCGCGGCCATGGCCAAGGCGGCGCACAGCCTGCACCGCCAAAACCTCTGCCACCTGGACCTCAAGCCCGCCAATGTGCTCATCCGCCCGGGTGGTGCGGCCCTGTTGCTGGACTTTGGGCTCTCCTGCCATTCACATTACCCCGACCTGCTGGCCGAAGCCCTGCGCAAGGCGGTGGGCTCGCCCATCTGGATCGCGCCCGAACAGGTGGTGGGCGTGCGCGGTGATCCGCGCAGCGACGTGTTCGCCATTGGTGTGATGCTGTACCAACTGGCCACAGGTGAGACGCCGTTTGGCGAACCCGCCACCCAGGGCGGCATGCGCCAGCGCCTGTGGATGGACCCGGTGCCACCCCGACAGCGCCGCCCCGATGTGCCCGAGTGGTTGCAGGAGATCGTCCTCAAATGCCTAGAGCCCGTGGCAGCGCAACGCTACCCCTCGGCGGCGCACTTGGCGTTTGACTTGACACACCCCAACGACGTTCGCGTCACCGACCGAGGGCGCCGCACAGCCGGTACGAGTTTCTGGGTTCACTTCAAGCGCTGGTTGCGCGCTGCCGGCATGCA
Source organism: Limnohabitans sp. DCL3 (assembly GCF_048019295.1). Classification (GTDB taxonomy): domain Bacteria; phylum Pseudomonadota; class Gammaproteobacteria; order Burkholderiales; family Burkholderiaceae_C; genus Limnohabitans_A. Next base: position 116,253 of record NZ_CP171842.1, read on the forward strand.
ATACCAGCCCAGCCCGTTGCCTTCGCAGCAAATCGAGCAGGTGCCCATCGTCATGGTGGCGGTGCCTTATAAGGACGTGAGCGATGCCACGCTGTATTCGCTGCGCGAAGCGGTATCTCGTTCACTGGGCATTCGCCCTGGGGCACGCTTGGCGTGTGTGACCGTTATCTCGCCCGGTGACACCAATGCCACCGACCATGCGCAAAGTGAAACCACCGTTCACCGCTGGCACCTCACGCGGCTGCAGCAGTGGGCCCAGCCGCTGGATTTGACGGACCACCAAACGTCGTTCCATGTGCTCGAATCGGGTGATGTGGCCGACGCCATCGTCAAGTACGCCGAGGGCAACGCCGTCAGCATGGTCATCATGGGCGCCGCCACGCACGGTTTGCAGATGCAGCGCTTTGTGGCCACGGTGCCGATCAAGGTGGCAATGGAAGCGCCTTGTACCGTGATCCTGGTGAAGCAAAGTCTGCCGTTTGAGTTGTTGGGTGGTTGAGCGAGCGGGCTGCGCCACAATCGGTGCATGAACGATTCCACTGCGCGCCATCCCTATGCCGAACTCACGCCTGACAAAGTGATGGACGCCTTGTCGGGTCTGGGCTTGTGGCCCGATGGCCGACTGCTGGCGCTGAGCTCTTACGAAAACCGCGTGTACCGTGTCCATTTGGACGAGCCGGTGCAAGGCCACAGTGCGGTGGTGGTGAAGTTCTACCGTCCGGGGCGCTGGCGCACAGACCAGATTCAAGAAGAGCATGACTTTGCCGCCGAGTTGGTGACCAGCGAGGTGCCTGTGGTGGCGCCTTTGCAGATTCAGGGGCGCACGCTGCACTTCGCCGGAGGGTTTGAGTTCTCGGTCAGCCCCTTGCGCGGCGGTCGAGCGCCCGAGCTGGATGATTTCGAGGTGCTGGAGTGGATTGGCCGCTTCTTGGCCCGCATCCACACGGTGGGTGCGGCCAAGCCTTTTGTGCGCAGGCCCACGCTCGATGTGCAGACTTTTGCTTTGGAGCCTGCCCAATGGCTGCAAACCCATCAGATGATTCCGCTGGAAGTCGAGCGCGAATGGCGCGATGCGCTGGTGCCTGCACTGGCCCTGATGGAAGCGGCGTTTGCGCAAGGTGCGTCAGAGCGGCGCTTGCTGCGTCTGCATGGCGACTGCCACCCGGGCAATATTTTGTGGACGCCAGCCGAATTGCCCGGAGGTGGGCCGCACTTTGTGGACCTGGACGACGCCCGCATGGGGCCGGCGGTGCAGGATCTGTGGATGCTCTTGTCGGGCGACCGTCGCCAGCGCACGCAGCAACTTTCGGCCTTGCTGGAGGGGTATGAGCAGGTGCGCGATTTTGACCGCGCCGAGTTGAACCTGGTCGAGCCGCTGCGCACCTTGCGTCTGATCCATTACAGCGCATGGCTTGCCAGGCGTTGGGAAGACCCGATTTTCCCGATCAACTTTCCGTGGTTTGGTACGCCCGACTATTGGCGCGGGCAGGTGCTCATGCTGCAAGAGCAGGTCGAGCAAATGCAGCAAGCGCCGCTCAGTGTGTGAGCTCAGCGCCGCGCAGGCTGCACGCCCAGCGCCATGGCGCAGCCAATCAAGGCCGGTTGTTCGGCGCGGATGACATAGGTCGGGATGCGCTTCATGTAGTTCTCGAAGCGGCCTTTGGCTTCAAACGCGGTCCTGAAGCCGGACTGTGCAAACCAATCGCCCAAGCGGCCGATCACGCCGCCACCGATGTAGATGCCGCCACGTGCGCCCAATGTGACGGCGAGGTTGGCGGCCGCGTTGCCCAGCAAACGGCACATGCGCTCGAGCGCCTCTTCGCAGGCCACGTCTTGGGCGGCCAGCGCCCGCTCGGTCACTTGCGCAGCCACCAGGTTTTCTGCCTCGCTGCCATTGAGTTCGCAAATGGCGCGGTACAAATTTTCCAGGCCCATGCCAGAGACCACACGCTCGACAGAAACATGGGGGTGGGTGCGCCACAAGATGCGCAGGATATCGGCCTCACGCGCGCAGGTGGGGGACATGCTGACATGCCCACCTTCGCCTGCAATGGGCACCCAGTCGCCCAAGCGCGAGCGCACCAGCGAGGACACGCCCAGCCCGGTTCCCGGCCCGATCAGGCCTTTGGGCGCGTCGGCCACAGGCTCGCCAGAGCCAATTTGCTGCAGGTCGCTGCCTTGAAGTGCCGGGGCGGCCAAGGCCATGGCTTCCCAGTCGTTGAGCATCAAGAGGCTGTCCAACCCCAGCGCTTGGCGCGTGGCCTCGATGGAAAACTGCCAGTGGTTGTTGGTCATCTTCAGCACATCGCCGTCGATGGGGTTGGCAATGGCGATGCAGGCTTGGCGCACGCCGGTTTGGCCCACGTGTTGCAAATATTGCGTTGCAGCGGCTGCCAAATCGGGGAACTGACCGGTTGGCAGGGTGACTTCATGTGCAATGGGCGAGCCATCGCCATGCACCAAGGCAAAGCGCGCATTGGTGCCGCCGATGTCGCCCAGCAGACGTGGTGTGGTGTCGGGGTGCAAGGTACTCATGGTGATTCGGTGTGTGGTGGCCAAGCGTATCAGCTCAGGCAAGCGGTTCAGGCTGCAAAGTTACCAATGTGTTCCCAATTCAATCGGGCCGGTGAAGTGGCTTGTGCGCAGCCAGCGGCAGTTCAATGCGCACGCACAGCCCTTGGGGCTGGGCGTTGATCAATGCAACGTGCCCAGCATGGCGCTGCACGATTTCTTTCACGATGGCCAAACCCAGTCCGCAACCGTCGCCCCCCTCGCTGGCGCGCACAAAACGTTCAAACACGCGTTCGTGGTCGCGCGCCAAAATGCCGGGGCCATTGTCGATGACTTCAAGCCGCGCCATGGGGGGGGTCTGCGCCGCTGGCGCCACACGCACGGTGACTTGGCTGCCGGTCCCGGCGTAGCGCAAAGCGTTGTCGATCAAGTTGCTCAGTGCTTCGCGCATCAGCAACTCGTTGGCCTCTATCCACACAGGTCTGTCGGCCGTTGTTTGGCCGTCGTCTTCGGTGTCTTGTTCCATGCCCAAATCGATGTGCAAGCGCAAGGCGCGGGGCACCCATTCGGCGGTGACGGCCTGAGCCATGCGCTGCAAGTCAAAGCGCTTGCGGTCATGGGCCATCACCGATTCGGGCTCGGCCCGCGCCAAAGTCAGCAGTTGATTGACCAAGTGGGCACTGCGGGTGGCGCTGTCATGCACGCGCTGCAGGCGGGCTCGCAGCTCAGGGTCGTTGGTCGATTGCAAGGCAATTTCGGTTTGACTTTTCAGGCCTGCCAAGGGGGTGCGCAGTTGATGCGCGGCATCGCCTATGAAACGCTTTTGGGTGGCCACGGTGTTTTGCACGGCAGCCAGCAAGGTGTTGATGGCGGTGGCCAGAGACCAGAGTTCACGCGGGGCCGATGCCAATTGCAGCGGCGCCAGGTCGGTGGGGGCGCGGCCCTCGACTTGTTGACGCAGTCGCCCCAAAGGGGACAGGCCGGCGCGGATGCCCAGCCACACGATCAAGGTCATCAACAGCACCAGGCTGGACATGGGCAGCAGCATGTCCACCAGAATCCGGCGGGCCAGCTCTTCGCGGTTGGCGCTGCTGCGTGCCACTTGCACCAGCATGGTTCGTGGGGCGTTGGCCTCGTCGCCAAACTGCAGGTACAAAGCCACCAGCCGCAGGGGCTGACCTGCGGGCGTGTTCAAGGCGGCGCGGCCATAGACAGGCATCGTGCCATCGTAAAAGTAAGGGATGTTCATGCCCGGCGTCACAGACGTGGCAGTTTTTGCGGGCAAGACGGGGGCGGGCAATGACTGGTTGCCCAAAATGAACTGCCCGGGTGGTGAGCTGACCATGTACAGCAACTTGTCGGCCGGGTCGGCTTCGAGCACGTCTTGCGCGGCGCGGGGAAAGTCGATCAGCAGGCCATTGCCAATCGGCTTGAGTTGCCTGGCCAGTGAGCGGCTGGCTTGCAGCAAACTGGCGTCAATGGCTTGGTTGGCATAACCTGCTGCGAATTTGTAAGTGGCCACCCCGCCCGCCATCCACAACACCAACTGCGGCAGCAGCAGCCACAGCAGCAGTTGTCGGGCCAGCGAAACGCCCGCTTGCCCAAAGGCGGCCGAGGCTGTGGTGCGAAGGCTGTCCATGCGCGGGTGCTCAGGTGTCGGTTTCGAGCAAATAGCCCAAACCCCGCACCGTCCGGATCACCAAGTCCGCGTCTTCGAGTTTGCGGCGCAGGCGGTGGATGTAGACCTCAATCGAGTTGCCGCCGCCAACTTCTGCACCATCGGTGCCCCAAGCTTGGGTGATTTGCTCTTTGGTGACCACCTTGTCGCGTTGCTGCACCAGCAGCGCCAACAAACCCCACTCGCGACCACTCAGGTCCAGGGGGTCGCCGCCCACCATGGCGCGGCGCGAGGTGTGGTCCAGCGACAGTCGGCCCAACAAGGCCGGGGTGTTGGCCGGTTGGCTGCGCCGCAGCAGCGCCTGCAAACGGGCGAGCAATTCAGGAAAGTCAAACGGCTTGGTCACGTAGTCGTCGGCCCCGGCTTGCAAACCGGCCACACGGTCGTCCAGGGCATCGCGTGCGGTCAGCAACAACACGGGCAAGCTCGGATGGGTTTGCCGCACGTGCGACAACACCGCCAGACCGTCCAGCATGGGCAAGCCAATGTCGAGCACGGCAATGTCGAAGGCATGCTTTTGTAACAAATAGTCGGCCACAGCCCCGTTGGGCGCGTGTTCCACCTCAAAACCAGCGCCACCCAATTGGGTGTTCAGTGCATCGGCCAGCATGGCGTCGTCTTCGGCAAGCAGCAGTTTCATGGTGACAAGCTTACTGGATTGCTGCGGCTCAGGCCCATCGGGAACTGGGTTTGCGCTTAGGGTTTAACCTAGTGTTAATAAATTAACAAAATATTAATATTCGCCCGTCGGGGTATTTTTTCGGCTTGTCAGCCGCCTCGCACATCAACTTCGGGCCACCGGCCCCCCCATCAGGAGACACCCTTGAAAACTTTGAAATTGTTCCAGCGCACCCTGTTGTCCACTGCGGCCGTGCTTGCCCTGTCGGCGCAGGCGGGTGAAGTCGAAGTCCTGCACTACTGGACCAGCGGTGGTGAGGCCAAATCGGCAGCGGCACTGAAAGCCACTTTGCAAGCCAAAGGCCATGTCTGGAAAGACTTCGCCGTGGCCGGTGGCGGTGGTGACAACGCCATGACCGTGCTCAAGTCGCGCGTGGTCTCGGGCAACGCCCCAGCTGCGGCACAAATCAAAGGCCCGGCCCTGCAAGAGTGGGCGGGTGAAGGCGTGTTGGCCAACATCGACGATGTGGCCAAGGCCGAAAAGTGGGACACCTTGCTGCCCCCCGTGGTCGCCAACGTCATGAAATACAAGGGCAACTACATCGCCGCTCCCGTGAACGTGCACCGCGTGAACTGGCTGTGGGCCAGCAACGCCGCGTTCAAAAAAGCCGGTGCCAAAGTGCCGACCAACTGGGATGAGTTTTTTGTGGCCGCTGAAGCCTTGAAGAAAGCCGGCATCATCCCCGTGGCACACGGTGGCCAGAACTGGCAAGACTTCACCACCTTCGAGAGCGTGGCTCTGGGTGTTGGCGGTGCCGACTTCTACAAAAAGGCCTTGGTGCAATTGGATCAAAGCGCTTTGAGCAGTGCCACCATGACCAAGGTGCTCGACACCTTCAAAAAGGTCAAAACCTACACCGACAAGAACGCCCCTGGCCGCGACTGGAACCTGGCCACGGCCATGGTCATCAAAGGCGAAGCGGGCATGCAGCTGATGGGTGACTGGGCCAAGGGCGAATTCGTGGCCGCCGGCAAAAAGCCCGGCGCTGACTTCACCTGTGCTGCAGCACCGGGAACGGCCAAGTCCTTCACGTTCAACGTGGACTCTTTTGCCATGTTCAAGTTGAAGAGCGACGACAACACCAAGGCCCAGAAAGACCTGGCCTCGGCCATCATGTCCAACGACTTCCAAGAAGTGTTCAACCTGAACAAGGGCTCTATCCCTGTGCGTCTGAACATGAACCTGGCCAAGTTTGACGATTGTGCCAAGCTCAGCTCCAACGACTTCGTGTCAACCGCCAAGAGCGGCGGCTTGGTGCCCTCCGTGGCGCACGGTATGGCCATCGGTTCGGCCACATCCGGTGCCATTCAAGACGCGGTCAGCCAGTTCTGGAACGACGACAAGATGAGCACCAAAGACGCTCAAGCCAAGATCGCATCGGCCGCCAAGGTCAAGTGAGTCTGAGAGCCGGCCCCTGGCGGTCGGCTCGAACAAACCCTCTGGGTTTGTGGTTTATTGCGCCACCGGGCTGCAGGTCACAAGCTTGCGGCCCGCGCTGGCCCCCCGATTGGATCCCCCATGTCTTCACCATCCCCACAGCAAGCGGCCTGGTTGCCCAAGTTGGTCATCGCGCCCAGCTTTGTGTTGTCGCTGTTGTTCATTTACGGTCTGATGGCCTGGAATGGCTACCTCTCCGTGTCCGCTTCGCGTCTGTTGCCCAACTACGAGTTTGTGGGCCTGCAGCATTACGGCGCCTTGCTCGAGAGTGACCGATTTCGTGTGGCCATGACGAACATGGCGGTGTTCGGCTTTTTCTTCATTGGGGGGGCGATGGCGCTGGGCGTGTTGCTGGCCATTTTGCTGGACCAAAAGGTGCGCGGCGAAGGCGTGTTGCGCACCATTTACCTTTACCCCATGGCGATCTCATTCATTGTGACAGGCACCGCCTGGAAATGGATTTTGAATCCCGGCCTGGGCTTGCAACACCTGATGCACAGCTGGGGGTTCACCGATTTCCATTTTGAATGGTTGGTCAACCAGGACATGGCCATCTATTGCGTGGTCATTGCCGGTGTGTGGCAGAGCGCGGGCTTTGTCATGGCCCTGTTTTTGGCCGCCCTGCGCGGCATCGACGACTCGATCATCAAGGCCGCTCAGGTCGATGGCGCAAGCTTGCCAACCATTTACTGGCGCATCATTTTGCCCAGCTTGGGGCCGGTGTTTTTCAGCACCTTGCTGGTGGTCTCGCACCTGGCCATCAAGAGCTTTGACTTGGTCATGGCGCTCACCGCGGGCGGCCCCGGCTATGCCACCGACTTGCCCGCCACCTTCATGTACGCCACGGCCTTCACACGCGGTCAAATTGGCGTGGGCGCGGCCAGTGCCACCGTGATGCTGGCGACCGTGGCCGCCATTGTGGTGCCCTATTTGTATTCTGAATTGCGGAGCAAACGATGAACCGCCTGAATTTTCATCGCCTCGTCCTGTGGGCCATGCTGCTGTTGTTTGCCGCCTGGTTTTTGGTGCCGCTTTATGTGATGCTGACCACCTCGCTCAAGGATGCCGAGCAGCTGCGCGCAGGCCATCTGTTGAGCCTGCCCACCGCGCCCACCTTGGACGCTTGGTTCAAGGCCTGGGGCAGTGCCTGCACCGGCGTGCAGTGCGAAGGCCTCAAGCCCTTTTTCTGGAACTCCATGGTGATGGTGGTGCCTGCGGTGCTGCTGTCCACGCTGATCGGATCACTCAACGGCTATGTGCTGAGCAAGTGGAAGTTTCGCGGCAGTGAGACGCTGTTTGCTTTCATGCTGTTTGGCGTGTTCATGCCCATGCAGGTGGTGCTGTTGCCCATGAGCCAGGTGCTGGGTTGGTTGGGCGTGGCCAGCTCCATATGGGGCCTGATGCTGGTACACGTGGTCGCGGGCATTCCATCGACCACGCTGTTTTTCCGCAACTATTACATCGGCCTGCCGGATGAATTGATCAAGGCCGCGCAGCTCGACGGAGCGGGCTTTTGGATGATCTTTCGCCGCATCGTTCTGCCACTGTCTTTGCCGATTTTGGTGGTCACGCTCATCTGGCAGTTCACCAACATCTGGAACGACTTTTTGTACGGTGTGGTGTTCTCGGGTGCTGACAGCAAACCCATCACTGTGGGCTTGAACAACTTGGCCAACACCTCCAGCGCCGTCAAGGAATACAACGTGGACATGGCCGCTGCCCTGATCGCGGCCTTGCCCACTTTGTTGGTGTATGTGGTGGCGGGAAAATATTTTGTGCGCGGCCTCACCGCAGGCGCCGTCAAGGGTTAAAGGGAAAACATCATGGGCGCACTTGCCATTCGCAACATCCACAAGACCTACAACGACAAGGTCCATATCCTCAAGGGCATCGATCTGGAAATCGACGCCGGTGAATTCTTGATCTTGGTCGGCCCATCGGGCTGCGGCAAATCGACGCTGCTGTCGATGATCGCGGGCCTGGACCATCCCACCAGCGGCAGCATCCACATTGGTGACCGTGATGTGACCCAACTGCCCAGCAAGGACCGCGACATCGCCATGGTGTTTCAGAGCTACGCGCTCTACCCCAACATGACCGTGGCGCAAAACATTGCCTTTGGTCTGGAGATCCGCAAAGTGCCCAAGGCCGAGCGCAAGGCCGCTGTGGACCGCGTGTCGGCCATGCTGCAAATCGGCCACCTGCTCGACCGCAAACCCGGCCAGCTGTCGGGCGGCCAGCGCCAACGCGTGGCCATGGGCCGTGCCTTGGCGCGGGATCCCAAACTGTTCTTGTTTGACGAGCCCCTGTCCAACCTGGATGCCAAACTGCGCGTGGAAATGCGTGCCGAAATCAAATTGCTGCACCAGCGCACCCAAACCACCACGGTGTACGTCACGCACGACCAGGTCGAAGCCATGACGCTGGGCGACCGCATCGCCGTGATGAAGGACGGCTTGGTGCAACAGTTCGGCACGCCCAACGAGATCTACAACCGCCCAGCCAATCGCTTTGTGGCCGAGTTCATTGGCTCACCCGCGATGAACATGGTCGACGCGCAATGGCTTGGGAGCCGCTTGTCGGCCCACGGTGTGGACCTGGGCCTGACCGACGCACAAAGCGCCGCCCTGCAAGCCCATGGCAGCGCCGATCTGGTTTATGGCCTGCGCCCCGAAAGCGTCAGCTTTGCCACCACGGGCCTGCCCGGCAAGCTCAGCATGATCGAGCCGACGGGCCCCGAGACCTACGCCACGGTGGAGACCGCTGCAGGCAAGTTCACCGCCCGTGTGCCGGGTGTGTTGCAAGCCGCTGTGGGCGACGCGGTGCACCTGCAATGGCGCGCCGACCAGTCGCATGTGTTTGACCGCGCCAGTGGGGCGCGCCTGGGCTGATCCCCCAACATCCGGTCCCACAGACCGTTGAGCGCCGCTCAATGCGCGGCGCGGCGCTCGGCCCGCCGCACCCGCACGAACAACCAGCTGGCGATGCACAGGTTCAGCAAGTTCCAGGCAATGCCATTCAAAAAGGCGGCGTGGTAACTGCCCGTCACATCAAACACCCAGCCCGACATCCAGCCGCCCAAGGCCATGCCCAGCAGTGTGGCCATGATGACGGCACCCACGCGGGCACCGGCTTCTTGGGGGGCGAAGTGTTCGCGGATGATGATGGCATAGGCCGGCACAATGCCGCCTTGAAACAGCCCGAACATGGCCGACACCAGGTACAGCGGCACCATGCCATCAAAAGGCAAAAACATCAGCAGCGCCACACCTTGTAAAAACGAGCCCAGCAGCAAAGTGCGAATGCCACCAATGCGGTCGCTGATCACGCCAAACACCAATCGGCTGACGATGCCACTGGCCAACATGAGTGACAGCATTTCAGCCCCGCGTGCCGCACCAAAGCCCAGGTCGGTGCAATAGGCCACGATGTGCACCTGTGGCATGGACATGGCCACACAACATGCCACACCCGCCACAAACAACAGGCCTTGGGCATGGGCCACTTGCAAACCAAAGGGCCGGCTGCGGTCCACGGACGTGGCTTCGGCATTGGCTGGTGTCAAGGTCACCAGCGGCGGGCGCTGGCGCATCCGTGTGGCCAGCAACAGCATGCCGGTGCCACAAAAAAAGCCCAGCAAGATGTAGGTTTGTCGCCAGCCCAAAGTCTCCACACCGTGCTGCACGATGGGCGGCCAGATCGTGCCCGCGATGTAATTGCCGCTGGCACAAATGGCCACGGCAATGCCGCGTCGGCGGTTCCACCACAAAGCGGTGTCGGCCATCAAGGGGGCAAAGGTGGACGAACTGCCAATCAGACCCATCAAACCATGGGCCAGGCCAAAAGCCCAAATGCTGCCCGACAGGCCCGCCCACACAAAGCCGCCACACACGGCCAAAGCACCGATCCACAGCACCGGCACCAGACCGTGGCGGTCGGCCAAACGGCCAGTGATCAGGCCGCCCAGCCCCAAGCAAATCATCATCAAGGTGTAAGGCAGCGAAGCGTCGGCCCGGCCCACCCCAAACTCGGTTTGCACGGCAGGCAGCACCACCGAGACGATGTACATGCTGCTGTTGCCCAGCACCACGAGGCCCAGCGTGGCCAGCAAGCGCCAGGCGGCTTGGCGGGAATCGATGAGGGTGGGGTCGGCGGGGAGGGTGTGCATCGTCGCAATCTAGCCGATGAGCGTGGGGCTGCTTGTCTTGTGGGTTACTGCATCCGGCGCTGCTTGGAAGGCGTCTGAGGCATCAAACGTCAGTGGTCGGCTTGGGGCGCCGTGCACGGGGTCTGGCTGACAGCCGGGGCAAAGATGGGCACCAAGGCCATCAAGGCGGCCAATAGCCAGAAAGCCGTTGTCAACCCAGCCACTTCGGAGATCCAGCCCACGAGCGCCGGCCCCAACAAGTATCCCGCATAAGCCGTGGTGGTCAAGGCAGAGATGGCTGCAGCAGTGGGCATGATGCTTTGTTGACCGGCTTGTCGAAACAGCACGGGTACAACGTTGGCAGCGCCCAGGCCAATCAGCACAAAACCAGCCATGGCCAAGCCAAAGCGATGGAAGGTCAGCAAGCAAATGAAGCCACACACAACCGCCAACCCGCCCCAGAAAATCACAGCCCTGTCCCCCAATCGGGCGGTCACCGAGTCACCGCTGAAGCGCCCCACAGTCATGGCCAGAGAAAACAGGGCATAGCCCCAACCCGCACTCTCCCTTGTGCTCAATCCCATCTCAGTCATCAACAGTGCACCCCAATCCAGCAAGGCGCCTTCTACCAAAAATGAGACGGCTGCCAAGACAGACAAAATCACAATGGGACCTTGGGGCCAGGCCATGCTTGCGCTTGTACCTTCATGCTCTGCGGTAGCGGTATTTAAAAAGCGAGGGGCGGCGATCAACAAGGCGATGCCTATCAAAAGCGAGCACACCAACACAGCGGCGACCGGGGGCCAGGCGCAGGACAAAAGTGCCGTGACCAAAGCGGCCCCAGAGCCTCCGCCGACGCTGAAGAGCGCGTGAAAACCCGACATCATGGGTCGGCCTGCGCTGCGCTCCACTTCAACGGCATGGATGTTCATGGCCACATCGAGCGAACCCAATGCAGCCCCAAAAACAAAAAGTGCAACGGCCATCACGGCCCAGGAGTGGCTCCAGGCGAGCCAAGGCAAAAGCAGGGCCACGCACATGCCGCCAGAGAGGATGATGGGTTTGCAGCCGAAACGCGCGCACAGTGGCCCAGTTCGTACCATCGCCGCCACAGACCCTATGCCCAGGCACAGCAGCAAAAGGCCCAGTGAACGGTCATCCACTTGAAGGCGCTGCTTCACGTAGGGCACCAACGGTGCCCAAGCAGAAGCGGCGACACCCGCCACCCAAAATGCCAGGCGGGTGGCGTGGTGGGATTCGGGCTTGCTCGAGGACATCATCTGGAGGTCTTCAGGGGAGGTGGACGCTGGGCGCCTGTGGCGGTTGAGCCCATCATATATTCGTGCGATCGAGCAGCGCGATGAAGGAGGCGCTCTCATTGTCCAAGGATGGCATGAAAAAGCCCCGCCAGACCTCCATCCGGCGGGGCTTGGGGTGGGCGTGCTGGCCGCTCAGCTCAGCAACGCATTCACCCGCTTCACATAAGCCGCCGGGTCTTCGGGCAAACCGCCCTCGGCCAACAGGGCTTGGTCAAACAGGATGTGGGCCAGGTCGTGGAAGTGCACCGAGCCGTCGAGTTTCTTGACCAACGCGTGTTCGGGGTTGACTTCGAGCACGGGCTTGACGTCAGGGGCTTGTTGACCGGCTTGCTTGAGCATGCGGGCCAGTTGCATGCTCATGCCGTCGTCGGTCACCACCAGGCAGGCGGGGCTGTCCACCAAGCGGCTGGTCACGCGCACGTCTTCGGCTTTGTCTTTGAGCGCTTCTTTGAGTTTGGCCAGCACGGGCTTGAAGGTTTCGGCTGCGTCTTCGGCGGCTTTCTTTTCTTCATCGTCTTGCAGCTTGCCCAAATCAAACGCGCCCTTGGCCACGCTTTGCAGTGGGGTGCCGTCGAACTCGTGCACAAAGTTGAGTGCCCATTCGTCCACACGGTCGGTCATCAGCAGCACTTCGATGCCTTTTTTCTTGAACACCTCCAGCTGTGGGCTGTTCTTGGCCGCGGCCAGGGTGTCGGCGGTGATGTAGTAAATCGCGTCTTGGCCGTCCTTCATGCGGGCCTTGTAGTCGGCAAAGCTCACGTTCACGGTGTCGTTGGTGGTCGATGCGAAACGCACCAACTTGGCCAGACGGTCTTTGTTGCCAAAGTCTTCGCCCAGGCCTTCTTTGAGCACCGCGCCGAACTCGGCGTAGAACTGGGTGTACTGGCCCAGTTTCGCTTTGTCCTCGTCGCTCAAGACGTCTGTCACGCCATCGGCACCGGCTTCAGGGGCCTTGTCGTGTTTGGCCAAATCTTCCAACATGGACAACACGCGCTTCGTGCAGCCTTCGCGGATGGCTTTGACATCGCGGCTTTCTTGCAGCAGCTCGCGGCTCACGTTCAGCGGCAGGTCGGCCGAGTCCACCACGCCCTTCACAAAGCGCAGGTAGCTGGGCATCAGCGCCTCAGCGTCGTCCATGATGAAGACGCGCTTGACATACAGCTTGATGCCCGCTTTCTTGTCGCGGTTCCACAGGTCGTGCGGGGCTTTGGAGGGAATGTAGAGCAGCTGGGTGTACTCGGTGCTGCCCTCCACGCGGTTGTGCGTCCAGGTCAGCGGGGCTTCAAAGTCACGGCTGATTTGTTTGTAAAAGTCGGCGTATTGCGCCTCGGTGATGTCTTTCTTGGGGCGGGTCCACAGCGCGCTGGCTTTGTTGATGGTTTCCCACTCGCCGGTCTTGACCATGGCGCCGGGCTGGCGGCCACCGTTTTCATCGTTCGGGTCGATCAACTCGCCGTCTTTCCACGCTTCCTTTTCCATCAGGATGGGCAGGCTGATGTGGTCGGCGTATTTGCCAACGATTTCCTTGAGCTTCCAGGTGTTGGCGTATTCCAGCGCTTCTTCGCGCAGGTGCAAGATCACGCTGGTGCCGCGTTCGGCGCGGTGGATGGTCTCGACCTCGAAGTCGCCCGTGCCACCGCTGATCCAGCGCACGCCTTCGGCCGCTGCTGCGCCTGCACGTCGGGTTTCGACGGTGATTTTTTCGGCAACGATGAAGCCCGAATAAAAGCCGACACCAAACTGGCCAATCAGCTGTGCATCGGACTGCTGGTCACCGCTCAATTTGTTCATGAAGTCCTTGGTGCCGCTCTTGGCGATCGTGCCGAGGTGGTCAATGGTTTCTTGCGCCGTCATGCCGATGCCGTTGTCGGTGATGGTCAAGGTCTTGGCCGCTTTGTCGAACGACAAGCGCACTTGCAGTTCGGGCGCGTCTTCGTACAGCGCGGTGTTGTTGAGTGCTTCAAAGCGCAGCTTGTCGCAGGCGTCCGAGGCGTTGGAGATCAGCTCGCGCAGAAAAATCTCTTGGTTGGAGTACAGCGAGTGGGTGACCAGGTGCAGCAGTTGCGCGACTTCGGCCTGAAAGGCATGGGTTTGTTTGCTCATATCAATTCAACAGGTAATAAACACAGAGATCAGAAAACCAAAACGCCCCTCAGTTGGGGGCGCTTGGCAGGGTTTCAAGAGGGCTTATTGGGCCAGGCTGCCGACTTCCTTGTTCCAGCGCTCCAGCAGGCGGCGACGCTCGGCGGATCGGCCGTATTTTTCAAAGTCGTACTTGATCAAACGCACGCTGTCCATGGACGGGATACGAGGGTCAGGCTTGAAAGTTTTGTTGGCTGGGCTTTGCAGGCTGTCGGCTTTGGCGCCGATGCTTTGGCCTGCAGGGCTCATGAGCCAGTCGTAATAGCGTTTGGCGTTGGCCGCGTTGCGTGCACCTTTGACCATGGCGATACCGCCGATTTCATAACTCGTGCCTTCGCAAGGCGCCACGGTGGCCACTGGGTATTTGTTGTGGCGCCAGCCGTCAAAGCCGAAGATGAAGCTGATGCCCACGGCCACTTCGCCTTTGGCGACATTGGGCGCTTGAGCCGTGCCACTGCGGGTGTATTGCGTCACGTTTTTGTGCAAGGCTTTCATGTATTCAAAAGCCGCGTCTTCGCCCATCATCTGCACCAACCCCGCCAAAATGGTGTAGGCCGTGCCGCTGGAGGCGGGGTGAGAAATTTCAACCTCGCCTTTGTAGATGGGTTTGATCACATCCGACCAGCATTTGGGCTCGGGCAGTTTCTTTTTCTTGAGCAGCTCGGTGTTCCAGCCAAAGCCGATGGCGCTGGTGTAGAAGCCGCCCACCATGTTTTGTGTCATGGCGTATTGGCGCACGCTCCAGCCGTGCAGGTCGTTCAGGTAATCGGGCCGATACGGTGCCAGCAGGCCGATTTCGGCGGCTTGCAAAAACGGGTCACCCGTGCCCCCCCACCAGATGTCGGTCTTGGGGTTGGCCGCTTCGGCTCGGATTTGTGCCAGGGCTTCGCCGGTGGCTTTGCGGGTCTGGTTGATGGTGATGCCCGTGGCCTTGGTGAACTCTTTGGCGGCCATTTCGCACCAGTTCTGGTCGGTGCTGCAGATGGCGTTGAGGCTGCCGGTTTGAGCCCCTGCCGAACTGGCGGCCCCAATGGCTGTGATGAGGCAAGCGGTGACCATTGTTTGTTTCATCGTGCGTCCTTTCAAAACGATTCGTTCGGTCCCAAATAACGCCAAGTGCCGGCGGGCATTTGGCCCAGTTGGACCTTGCCCATGCGGATGCGCTTGAGGCCCACCACTTTCAGGCCCACTTGCTCGCACATGCGGCGAATTTGACGTTTTTTGCCTTCGGTCAGCACAAAGCGCAATTGCTCGGGGTTTTGCCAGTCCACCTGGGCGGGCTTGAGGGGTTTGCCGTCCAGGCTCAGGCCGTGGCGCAGGCGCTCGAGTTGCGCTTTGGGGAAGACGGCTTGCACGTTGGCGCTGACCCGGTCGAAGTCGCCAATGGCGGTGAGTTGGTTGGACTTGCCGCCGTAGGTGGCCGAGGCGGCTGCGGCGGCGGCGGTGTTCTCATGGCCGGTGTAGGCCACGCGCACCAAATACTCTTTTTCCATCTCGGAGTCTTCGCCAATCAACTGACGCGCCACACGTCCATCTTGCGTCAGCACCAACAGACCGGTGGAGTCGATGTCCAGGCGTCCGGCGGGGGCCAGATTGCGCAGGTGGGGTGGGGTGAAACGCAGTTTGGACGGGTCACCGCCCCAGTGGCTGCGCGGGTTGATGAGGGTGATGGCGGGCTCGTGTCCGTCTTCGGCTTGGCCACTGACATAGCCCATGGGCTTGTGCAGCAGGATCGTCACTTGCCGCTCTTGCTGTTGCTCCGCGGCTTTGTCGATGGTGATGCGGTCTGACAGGCTGACTTGCTGGCCCATGCTGGCGGGCAGGCCGTTGACCATCACCCAGCCTTGCTCGATCCAGGCATCGGCTTCGCGGCGCGAGCACATGCGCAACTCGGCCATGCGTTTGTTCAGGCGCGAAGTGCCGCTGGGGGCGGCGGCTTCGCCTTTGCCTTCGGGACGGGGCGCGCGTTTGAAAACCGGTGGCTGGTTCATGGGGTCAGGGGTTCAAAGAAGTTGCCCGATTGTCCGCTGTTTTCGCCCCGTTCAGCGGCAGGACGGCGTTCATCTCGCGCGCGCATCATGGAATTGCAGGGTGCGCAGGCCCTGCAAATTCAGGATGCGCAGGCCACCGTATTCGATGCGAATCAGTTGATGGGCTTCCAGGACTTTGAGCGCTTCGTTCACGCGTTGGCGTGACAGACCGACCAGATACCCCAGTTCTTGCTGGGTGATGCGCAGCACTTCCCCCACGCCCGAAAACAAAACCGGATTGAACAAGGCCGCCAGATGGCGCGCCAAGCGCAGCTCGGGGTTGGACATGCGGTCCATTTCGCGGGCTGCGATGAACTGGCCCAACCGCTCATTGAGCTGCTGCATGATGAAGCGGTTGAATCCCAGCGAATGGTCAATCAGCCAATGGAAGGTGTCGACAGGCAAACCGGCCACCACGCTGGCCCGCAGGGGCTGGATGTTGTAGCGGTAAATCTCGCGTTTGAGGGCGGTGCCTTCGCCAAACCAGCCGCCGGGCGGCACGCCCGTGAAGGTCATGGTCTGGCCGCTTTCGTTGTCGCTGCTCATCTTGAGCAGGCCCGAGATCACCCCAAACCAGTAGGTGACTGGACGCCCCACGCGGCAGACGTAGTCGCCCGGTTGTGGATCGCTGACCACCAATTCGGATTCGATTTGCTGCCGCTCACTCGGTGTGAGCAAAGACAGCCAAGGGATGCTGGCCAATTCCTCGGCTGTTGGGCTGCGGCGGCGCTGGTAAACGCTTTGTGGGGTGGCCATGGCGGTGTCAGACTCAGGTCAGTTGTGCTAGGGGTCTTCCCTGAATTGTCGTCCAAACGACAACTCAACGTCAAATGAGTGCCTACGATTCCGCCAAGTTCTGTTGCACGCTAGGGTGTGCGACCCATTTGGAGACCCGTCAGATCATGCAAACAACGTTTCCCCGTTTGATGCTCAAGCACGCTGCCGAGCGCCCCTCCGCGCCCGCTCTGCGCGAGAAGGAATATGGCATTTGGCAAACCACCAGTTGGTCCGAACTGGCCCATTTGGTCCAGTCTGTGGCTTGTGGCTTGCATCAGGCCGGCTTGCAGCGCGGCGAGCACCTGATCGTGGTGGGCTCCAACCGCCCCCGCCTTTACGCCACCATGCTGGCTGCCCAGTCTCTGGGGGCGATTCCGGTGCCGCTCTACCAAGATGCCGCTGCGGCCGAATGCGTGTTCCCCATCACCAACGCCGAAGTGCGTTTTGCTGTGGTGGAGGACCAAGAGCAGGTCGATAAGATGCTGGAAGTGCGCGAAAAGTGCCCGCAGCTGACGCACATTTATTACGATGACCCACGCGGCCTGCGCAAGTACACCGAAGAGGGTTTGGGTTCGCTCGAAGAGCTGATGGCGGCCGGTGGCGTGTTTGCGCAGCAGCACCCGCAGTTTTTCAGCGAAGAAGTGGAGCAAGCGGCCTACACCGATGTCGCGGCCATGTTCTTCACATCCGGCACCACGGGCAACCCCAAAGGGGTGGTGCACACGCACAGCTCCTTGATCGACCGAGCCGATGCCGGTGCCGAGTTCGACAAGCTGACCAGCGCCGAGGATGTGCTGGCTTACATGCCACCCGCTTGGATTGGCCAAAACATCTTCAGCTATGCGCAGTGGTTGGTGTGCGGTTACGTGGTCAATTGCCCCGAGTCATCGGCCACCGTGACCATCGATCTCAAAGAAATTGGCCCGACCTATTATTTCGCGCCGCCCCGGGTGTTTGAAGGCATGCTCACCAGCGTCATGATCCGCATGGAGGACGCGGGCAGTTTCAAACGCAAGCTCTTTCACTACTTCATGGGCGTGGCCAAAAAAGTGGGGCCTGCCTTGATGGATGGCCAGTCGGTTGGCATGTTGGACCGTTTGCTGTATGCCTTGGGCAACCTCATGGTGTACGGCCCTTTGCGCAACAACATGGGTTTCAGCCGCGTGCGCGTGGCCTACACTGCGGGCGAGGCCATTGGCCCGGATTTGTTCACGTTCTTCCGCTCGATTGGCGTGAACATCAAACAGTTGTATGGCTCCACTGAAACCGCTGTGTTCGTGTGCCTTCAGCCCGACAACGAAGCCCGTGCCGACACCGTCGGAGTGCCTTGTAAAGGGGTTGAAATCAAGGTGGCTGACAACGGCGAGATTTTGGTCAAGTCGCCCGGCTTGCTCAAGGGTTACTACAAAAACCAGAAGGCCACCGACGAGGTGCTCACGCCCGATGGTTGGTACCACACCAGTGACGCCGGCTTCATCGACAGCCACGGTCACCTCAAGATCATCGACCGCGTCAAAGACGTGGGCCGCATTCAGGGGGGGGCCAACGATGGCGCGATGTTCGCGCCCAAATACGTCGAAAACAAACTCAAGTTCTTCCCGCACATCAAAGAGGTGGTGGCCTATGGCGATCAGCGCGAAAAAGTGTGCGTGATGCTCAACATCGACTTTGATGCCGTGGGCAATTGGGCCGAGCGCCGCAACTTGCCCTACGCCGGCTACACCGATTTGGCGCAAAAGTCCGAGGTGTACCAATTGATCAAAGAGTGTGTGGAGAAGGTCAATGCCGATTTGGCCGAAGACGCCATGCTGGCGGGCAGCCAAGTCTCGCGCTTTTTGATCCTGCACAAAGAGCTCGATGCCGACGATGGTGAGCTCACTCGGACCAACAAGGTTCGTCGGGGCTTCATTGCCGAGAAGTACAAACCGCTGGTCGATGGCCTGTACGAAGGCCGGACAGAGCAGTTCATCGAGACCGTGGTGAAGTTCGAGGACGGTCGCACCGGCAGCGTCAGTGCCACCCTCCAGATTTCCGACGCCAAAACATTCACACCCGTGAAGGCCGCAGCATGAGCAAGGCCGGACCGCTCCAAGTTGCGAAGTCCCCCTTGGGGGGCAGCGCAGTACATGAAATGACAAGCGTGGGGGTCAAATGACCAAGAAAATCGGCGACGTCATCCTGGACGTCAGCAACATCAGTTTGCGATTCGGCGGCGTGAAGGCGCTGACCGACATCTCTTTCAATGTGCGCGAGCACGAAGTGCGCGCCATCATTGGCCCCAACGGCGCAGGCAAAAGCTCGATGCTCAACTGCATCAATGGCGTTTACCAGCCGCAAGAGGGCAGCATCACGTTCCGCGGCCAAAAGTTCGGCCACATGAACAGCCGCCAAGTGGCCGAGATGGGCATTGCCCGCACCTTTCAGAACTTGGCGCTGTTCAAGGGCATGAGCGTGATCGACAACATCATGACGGGCCGCAACCTGCGCATCAAAAGCAACCTCTTCATGCAGGCCTTGCGCATCGGCCCCGCCCAGCGCGAGGAAGAAGAGCACCGCGAATTTGTCGAGCACATCATCGACTTCTTGGAAATTCAGGCCTTTCGCAAAACGCCAGTGGGCCAGCTGCCTTATGGCTTGCAAAAGCGGGTGGACTTGGGCCGCGCTTTGGCCATGGAGCCGCAAGTGCTGCTGCTGGACGAGCCCATGGCCGGCATGAACATGGAAGAAAAGCAGGACATGTGCCGCTTCATTCTGGATGTGAACGACGAGTTCGGCTCGACCATCGTCTTGATCGAGCACGACATGGGGGTGGTGATGGACATTTCGGACCGCGTGGTGGTGCTGGACTACGGCAAAAAAATCGGCGACGGAACCCCCGAAGAAGTGCGCAACAACGAAGAAGTGATCAGTGCCTATCTCGGCACCAGCCACTGAGGAGAACAAGACATGGCATTTTTTCTAGAAGCTCTGTTGGGTGGCCTGATGGCCGGCATGCTCTATGCCTTGGTGGCACTGGGTTTTGTGTTGATTTTCAAGGCCTCGGGCGTGTTCAACTTTGCGCAGGGCGCGATGGTGCTTTTTGCCGCTTTGGCGATGGCGCGTTTTTCGGAGTGGATTCCGGGCTGGCTCGGTCTGGAGGACAAGTTTTTGGGTAACTTGCTGGCCTTTGCGCTGTCGGCGGTGGTCATGTTTGCTTTGGCTTGGCTGATCGAGCGCTTGGTGCTGCGCCACCTGGTCAACCAAGAAGGCGTGACCCTGCTCATGGCCACTTTGGGCATCACGTACTTCTTGGACGGTTTGGGCCAGACCATTTTTGGCAGCGACATTTACAAAATCGACGTGGGCATGCCCAAAGACCCGGTGTTTTTGTTGGACTCGGTGTTCCCGGGGGGCGTACTGGTCAACCTGGAAGACGTCTATGCAGCGTGCATCGCGGCCTTGTTGGTGGTGGTTTTGTCGCTGTTCTTCCAAAAGACCAGCACTGGCCGTGCCTTGCGTGCGGTGGCCGATGACCACCAGGCCGCTCAATCGATTGGCATTCCACTCAACCGCATTTGGGTGATTGTGTGGTTTGTGGCCGGCCTGACGGCCTTGGTGGCCGGCATCATCTGGGGCTCCAAAATGGGCGTGCAGTTTTCGCTGACCACGGTGGCTTTGCGGGCCTTGCCCGTCATCATTTTGGGTGGCCTGACTTCGGTGCCCGGCGCCATCATCGGTGGCTTGATCATCGGTGTGGGCGAGAAATTGTCCGAGGTGTACCTCGGCCCGATGGTGGGTGGCGGCATTGAAATTTGGTTTGCGTATGTGCTGGCGCTGGTGTTCTTGTTGTTCCGTCCGCAGGGGCTGTTCGGCGAAAAAATCATTGACCGCGTGTAAGGAGACAACACATGTTTTACAGAGAAAACGGTCAGTTCAAGACCTCTTACCGCAGCGATCAGCAAATCTTTGCCATCGCACAAGACCGTTGGGCCATTTTGGCGCTCATCGCCTTTGCTTTCGTCGGCGTCCCCTTCTTGGTCGACGAGTACATGTTCCGCGCCATTCTGATCCCGTTCCTCATTTTGTCCCTGGCCGCTTTGGGGGTGAATATTTTGGTCGGCTATTGTGGGCAAATTTCACTGGGCTCGGGTGCCTTCATGGCGGTGGGGGCCTACATGGCCTACAACACCTATGTTCGGATTGAGGGCATGCCCCTGATCGTGGCGCTTTTGGCGGGTGGATTTTTTGCCACCTTGGTGGGCATGTTCTTCGGCATTCCCAGTCTGCGCGTCAAGGGTCTTTATTTGGCGGTGGCCACTTTGGCGGCGCAGTTCTTTTGCGACTGGGCTTTCCTGCGCGTGGGCTGGTTCACCAACAACAACGCTTCGGGCTCGGTTTCGGTGTCGAACCTGAATGTGTTGGGTTTGCCGATTGAGACGCCGCTGCAAAAGTACATCTTCTGCTTGGTCTTTTTGGTGGTGTTTGGTTTGCTGGCCAAAAACCTGGTGCGCTCGGCCATTGGCCGCGAGTGGATGGCCATTCGCGACATGGATGTCGCCGCTGCTGTGATCGGCATCCGTCCCGTTTACGCCAAGCTCAGCGCTTTCGCCGTGAGCTCTTTCATTGTCGGTGTGGCCGGCGCCTTGTGGGGCTTTGTGCACCTGGGTTCTTGGGAGCCAGCGGCTTTCTCGATTGATCGCTCCTTCCAATTGTTGTTCATGGTCATCATTGGTGGCATGGGCTCGATCATGGGCAGCTTCTTTGGTGCCGCTTTCATTGTGATCTTGCCGATTTTCCTGAACCAGTTTCTGCCTTGGGCGGGTGGCATGGTGGGGGTCAATATTTCGACTGCAGCCGTCTCGCACACTGAATTCATGATCTTCGGCGCCCTGATTGTGTGGTTCCTGATCGTGGAGCCGCATGGCCTGGCCAAGCTCTGGTCGGTGGCCAAGCAAAAGCTGCGGCTGTGGCCCTTCCCGCACTGATGTGCCCCCATTTTTCCCAAGTGTTTTTACCCCAAGTGCTTCCCTTTTTTAACAGGAGACAAACCATGAAGCTTCGTCAACTCGTCCTTGCCACCACGGTGGCGGCCGCCGGTCTTGCCAGTGCGCTGGTCAGCACCGTGGCCACGGCCCAAACCAAAGAGCAGTTTTTCCCCGTGCTGGTTTACCGCACTGGCGCTTACGCGCCCAACGGCGTGCCCTTTGCCAACGGCTATGTCGACTACCTCAAGCTGGTCAATGCGCGCGGTGGCATCAACGGCGTGAAGGTCAGCTTTGAAGAGTGCGAAACCGGCTACGCCACCGACCGTGGTGTGGAGTGCTATGAGCGCCTGAAGGGTAAGAACGGCGGCGCGACCGTGTTCCAGCCGTTGTCCACCGGCATCACCTTCGCTCTGACCGAAAAAGCCCCTGGCGACAAGATTCCTTTGATCACCGCAGGCTACGGCCGCAGCGAATCGGCTGACGGTGGTGTGTTCAAGTGGAACTTCCCCCTGGCAGGCACCTACTGGGTGGCCGGTGATGTCATCATCCAAGACATTGCCAAAAAAGTCGGTGGTGCAGACAAGCTCAAGGGCAAGCACATCGCGCTGGTCTACCACGACAGCCCATTTGGCAAGGAAGCCATCCCCATCTTGCAAGAGCGCGCGGCCATGCATGGCTTCAAGCTGAGCTTGCTGCCTGTGACCCACCCTGGTGTGGAGCAAAAATCCACTTGGTTGCAGATTCGCCAAAGCCGCCCAGACTACGTGGTCAACTGGGGCTGGGGTGTGATGAACTCCACCTTGCTCAAAGAAGCGCAAGCCACCGGCTACCCCCGTGAGAACATTTACGGCGTGTGGTGGGCAGGTGCCGAGCCTGACGTCAAAGACGTGGGCATGGGCGCCAAAGGCTACAACGCCATCACCATGCAGCACGGCACCGAAAAAGGCTCTGCGATTGTGAAGGAAGTGCTGGAGAAATTGCACGCCAAGAACCAGGGCACGGGCCCCAAGGATGAAGTGGGCGAAGTGCTTTACATGCGCGGTTTGTTCAGCGCCATGTTCGCTGTCGAAGGTGTGCGCCAAGCGCAAGAGAAGTATGGCAAGGGCAAAGTCATGACCGGCGAGCAAGCGCGCTGGGGCTATGAAAACCTGAACCTGACCCAGCCCAAACTGGATGCCTTGGGCTTCAAGGGCGTGTTGCGCCCTGTGTCGACCTCTTGCGCGGACCACATGGGTGCCAACTGGGCCCGTATCCACACATGGAACGGCAGCAAGTGGGAGTTCTCCAGCGACTGGTACCAGGCCGATGAGCAGATCATCAAGCCCATGGTCAAAGCCGCTGCCGACAAGTACGCCGCCGAGAAGAAGCTGACACGCCGCACCCCTGCGGATTGCCAGTCCTGATCGGTGAACAGCCCGCTGCGCAAGCGGTGGGCTGCCGCTGCACGGTGGTTTGCGCCACCGTGCAGCGGCCACATGAAACCCTTGCGTGCAGCGGTTTCATTTGGCTTGAACCCCAGAATTTGAAAAGGCACAGTCCATGAGCGACAAAAACATTGTTCTGAACGTCAATGGCATCGAGGTCATTTACAACCACGTCATCTTGGTGCTCAAGGGCGTGTCCCTGCAGGTGCCCGAACAAGGCATCGTGGCCTTGCTCGGCGGCAACGGTGCAGGCAAGACCACCACCTTGCGGGCGATTTCCAACTTGCTGCAAGGCGAGCGTGGCGCGGTGACCAAGGGCTCGATCGAGCTGCGCGGCGAGCGCATCGAAAACCTCTCTCCGGCCGACCTGGTGAACCGAGGCGTGGTGCAGGTGATGGAAGGGCGCCACTGCTTTGCCCACCTGACCATTGAAGAAAACCTGATGACCGGCAGCTACACCCGCAGCGACAAGGGCGAGATCGCGGCCAACCTGGACAAGGTCTACACCTACTTCCCGCGGCTGAAAACCCGCCGCACCTCGCAAGCGGCCTACACCTCGGGTGGTGAACAGCAAATGTGCGCCATTGGCCGCGCCTTGATGACCAACCCCAATATGGTGTTGCTGGACGAGCCCTCCATGGGCTTGGCCCCGCAGATCGTGGAAGAGGTGTTCAACATCGTCAAGGATTTGAACGAGAAGGAAAAAGTCACCTTCCTGATCGCCGAGCAGAACACCAACATGGCGCTCAAGTACGCCGACTACGGCTACATCATGGAGTCGGGCCGCATCGTGATGGACGGTGCCGCCGAAGACTTGCGCACCAACGAAGACGTGAAAGAGTTCTATTTGGGCATGGGCGGTGGTGAGCGCAAAAGCTTCAAGGACGTCAAGAGCTACAAGCGCCGCAAGCGTTGGTTGGCTTGATGGCCTGGATGCCCGAATTGTCCTTTCTCACCGCTGTTCCCCAGAAAGAAAACCATGTCTCAGCACTTTGATGCGTTGGAAACGCGTGCCCCGCAAGTCCGAGAAGCTGCCTTGATGGCGGCTTTGCCCGCGCAGGTCGCGCACGCCAAGGCCAAGGCACCGGCGTTTGCCGACTTGCTGCACGATGTCGAGGCTGCCAGCGTCACCAACCGAAGTGCATTGGCCCTTTTGCCGGTCATCCGCAAACACGAGTTGCTGGAGCGTCAAAAAGCTGCACGCGCTGCAGGTGGCAATGTGTTTGGTGGTTTCAGCACCCTCGGTTTTGGTGCCGGCATGACCCGCGTGTTTGCCAGCCCCGGTACGATTTACGAGCCTGAAGGCACCCGTGCCGATTACTGGCGCATGGCCCGCACGATGTTTGCAGCAGGTTTTCGCCCGGGCGAGCTGATCCACAACTGTTTCAGCTACCACTTCACGCCAGCGGGCTCCATGATGGAAACCGGTGCCCATGCCTTGGGCTGCACCGTGTTCCCGGGCGGCATTGGCCAGACCGAGCAGCAAGTGAGCGCCATGGCCGAGCTGCAGCCTGCGGGCTACATCGGCACGCCCAGTTTTTTGAAAATCATCCTTGAAAAAGCCGCTGAGATGGGCGTGGCCCTGCCCAGCTTGCGCAAAGCGCTGGTGTCGGGCGAAGCTTTTCCGCCCAGCCTGCGCGACTGGATGACAGCGCACGGTGTGGACGCCTACCAGTGCTATGCCACGGCCGATGTGGGCCTGATTGCCTATGAAACCGCAGCGCGTGAAGGTTTGGTGCTGGACGAAGGCGTGATCGTGGAGATCGTGCGTCCCGGCACGGGCGATCCGGTGCCTGAAGGTGAGGTGGGTGAACTGGTCATCACCTCACTCAACCCCGACTACCCCTTGATCCGCTTTGGCACGGGCGACCTCTCGGCCATCTTGCCGGGCACCTGCCCCACCGGCCGCACGGGCCAACGCATCAAGGGCTGGATGGGCCGTGCTGACCAGACCACCAAGATTCGGGGCATGTTTGTGCACCCCGGCCAGGTGGCCGAGATCGTCAAACGCTTCCCCGAAGTGAGCAAGGCACGCCTGGTGGTGACGGGCGAGATGGCCAACGACCAAATGGCCCTGCATGTCGAGACGGGCGTGTTGACCGACGACGGCCTCAAGAGCCGCGTGGCCGATGCGGTGCGCGACGTGACCAAGCTGCGCGGCGAAGTCCATTTGGTGGCCACTGGCAGTTTGGCGAACGACGGCAAAGTGATCGAGGACGCCCGCAGTTACCAGTGAACCGGGTGGCCGACG
Organism: Limnohabitans sp. DCL3; assembly: GCF_048019295.1. Taxonomy (GTDB): domain Bacteria; phylum Pseudomonadota; class Gammaproteobacteria; order Burkholderiales; family Burkholderiaceae_C; genus Limnohabitans_A. The sequence goes on from NZ_CP171842.1 coordinate 141,612, forward strand.
AAGAGACCCCAAGCCCTTGTTTCATGGGGGAAATTAGGGAAAGCGTCTAAGTACTTTCCGCCATGCCAAACCCCAACTTTGGTTCTAGACTAGAGCATCACTTTTGGGGTTTTGAAATGAAAAAATTATTCGCCTTGGCCGCTTTGGCGGCCGCTTCCGTGGGCGCATTGGCGCAGGCCTTCCCTGGCACCAAGCCCATTTCCATCGTCGTTCCCTTCACCGCCGGTGGACCGACCGACCGCGTTGCACGCGACCTGGCCGAAGGCATGCGCAAGCAAATTCCAGGCAGCAACTTCGTCGTTGAAAACGCCGCTGGCGCTGGCGGCACAATCGGTGCGACCAAGGTGGCCAAAGCCAATCCCGATGGGCACACACTTTTGCTCTTCCACATCGGCATGGCTGCAACCCCCGCGCTGTACCGCAAGATCGCCTACAAGCCGTTGGAGGACTTCGAGTTCTTGGGCATGGTCAACGACGTGCCCATGACCCTGATTGGCAAGCCCCAGTTGCCCGCCAACACATACCGCGACTTTGAAAACTACATCCGTGCCAACGCCGGCAAATTGAACATTGCGCACGCCGGCTTGGGTTCTGCCTCGCACATTTGCGGACTGCTGTGGCAAGCCAACTTGCAGACCAAAGAAGCGATGACCACCATCCCTTTTGGCGGCACCGCGCCCGCCATGACCGCCCTGATTGGTGGTCAAGTCGATGTGATGTGTGACCAGACCACCAACACCGTGGCGCAAATTGAAGGTGGACGCGTCAAGGCCTTCGCGGTCACCACCGCCAAGCCTTTGGCCGGCCACCCTGTGCTCAAGCACTACCCCAGCTTGCAAGAAATGGGTCTGAAAAACTTTGACCTGACCATCTGGCATGGTTTGTATGCCCCCAAAGGGACACCTGCTGCGATCACCAAAACCCTGAACGACGCCTTGAAGAAGGTCTTGAAAGATCCTGATTTCATCAAGAAAAACCAAGATTTGGGCGCTTTGGTGGTGACCGACAAGCGTTCCGATCCGGCCGAACACAAGAAGTTTGTGGCTGCTGAGATGATCAAGATCAAGGCCGCTGTGGACGCGGCTGGCAAGTACGCCGACTGAGTTCCCGCAAGGGGAGACCCCGCCACATCGGCCGCACAGGCCGATGGAGTGAAACAACCCGATGCCTGCGCATCGGGTTTTTTTTCGCCTGCGCCCTTGTTGGATGGGCTGCCAGCGCTTTCCAAGCGCTGTGCCCATATGCGCTTCGAAGTGAAAATGCAATCGGTTGCATGTTTTGTTGTTTTCTTGCTGAAATTTTTTGTTTTGTACCTGTTTCGTTTCGATAATTAGGGTTTTCCATTGAATGTAATCGATTGCATGAAACGTTTAATCCGTGGGTCGGCACCGCCACGCAGTCACCCTTTGGCGGGCTGATTGATTTATTGAAAACAACCTCTTCTGGAGATACACATGCAATCACAATTTCGTCTGGCCGCCCTTGCGGCCGCTTTGCTCGCTGCAGGTGCAGCCCATGCTGGCGTGACTTTTGACGCCAACATTGAAAACGACACCACGTTCAAAGGCAAACAGGGCACGACCAAACGCGACACCGCCAATGGCGGCCGCATTGAGCTCAATGCCAAAGCCGAATTGGTCAAATCGGGCGACAACTTTGTCAACGCCAAGGCCAGCTTGATCATCCCTACCAGCAGCACCGATAAAGTGGGCGTGGACGATGCTTGGATCCAGTTTGGCAACAGTGCAGCCGATTTGAAGATTGGCCGCCAAGAAGCCGCGGACTTGTTCCCATTGGGTAAGGATGTGGTGGTGGAGGCGGCTGCAAGTGGCTATGGCTACCGTGCCAACGCCTTGCGTGGCCGCAAGGGCGACGGTCAGTTGCATGCTGTGGCCGGTCTGAACGCCGCACCCGGTCTGCGTGTAGAGCTGGGCTTGGTGACTGAGAAGTCAGGCAAATCATATGGTGTTCGTCCAACCGTGGTCTACACTGCTGGTCAGCTGACGTTGCGCGCGGGTATGGAGTCCATCAAGCAGGATGCATACGATCAAAATACCGATAGTTTTGTCAATAATGTCTGGACTCGCGATACAAATCCTATTGCCGCATCAAGCAGCACGGGTTTTGGCGTGTCTGGGGGATACAGTCTGGGCCAAGGTGTTGGATTGAATGTGAACTACAGTAAGAACAGCGACTTAAACGCTACTTCGGTAGGCTTGAACGCGGTCATCGGCGCGGCTGGTCTGGGCATGGTCCAGGACAAAACCGGTGCCAACAAGGCCACGACCTACTACGCTGCCTACAGCTTTCCCTTGATGGGTGTGAAAGGTGCGAGCATCACGCCCGCCATCAGCTCGTCCAAAGCCACAGGCGTTGAGAACCTGAGCGCTTTCAAAGTGCGTTTGAACTACGCATTCTGATCTGACCATTCGTTTCTTCAAAGTTTCACTCACACCGCCCCGGACCGTCAGGTCTTGGGCGGTTTTTTTTACTGGACGCGCACCGTCACCCAGGCTGACGAGCCCAGCGCGTGCCCATGAAATAATCCGACGCATGAGTAAAACCGATCTCGCTCCGCGCCGCACGCAAATGGCCGACATCGCCCGCATGGCGGGTGTTTCTTCCTCTACGGTGTCCCGTGCCTTGAGTGGCAGTGCCTTGATTCCGGAGGCCACACGCGAGCGCATTATCGAATTGGCCCGTTCTCTCAACTACCAGGTGAACGTCGGGGCTGCCAATTTGCGCAAGCGCTCGGTGCAGACGGTGGGGGTGGTGCTGCTGGCCGACAGCATGCAGGCGATATCGGACCCCTTCATTCTGAGTTTGTTTGGCAGCGTGGCCGATGCACTGGACGAGCAGGGCTACAGCGTCTTACTGACCCGACTCAACGATGAGCGAAAGTCGCAGATGCAAACCCTGGTCAGCAGTGGTCAAGTGGCCGGCTTGGTGGTGATTGGGCAATTGACGTGGCACCAACACTTGAACAAATTGTTCCATGATGGGTTGCGTTTTGCCGTGTGGGGGGCTGCACTGCCAGATGCAGCCTATCCGGTCGTCGGCGGTGACAACGAACAAGGTGGCTATCTCGCGGCCTCACATCTGTTGTCGCGCGGCTGCCGTCGCATTGCCTTTTTGGGGGACATTGAGCACCCCGAAGCCGGGCAGCGCTATGCAGGTTATTTGCGGGCGCACCGCGAAGCGGGGGTCGAACCGGATGTGCGCTTGCGCCAAGGCGTTTTGTTCAATGAACCCATGCTGTTGAAGGTGGTGCAAGCGTGGTTGTCGCAAGGCTTGTCATTTGATGCCGTTTTTGCCACCAGTGATGTGGCGGCCATCGCCGTGATCAGTGCGCTCAATGCACGCGGCATCGATGTGCCGCGCGATGTCAAAGTGGTCGGTTACGACGACATCGAGATGGCAGGCCATGTGTTCCCCAGTCTGACCTCGATTCGCCAGCCCACCTTGTTGGCTGGGCAGGCCTTGGTGAATTTGCTGCATGAATCACAAGCGGGCTTGCCCACGCGCTCGGTGATTTTGCCCACAGAACTCCAGGTGCGTGACAGCACCCGTTGAGGTTACGTACCGGATTCAAATGCCGTGATTTAAGGGAAAACCCGCTAATGCAATCGATTGCACGGGTGGTGAAATACCAATTCGCTCACCGGCAAACCGGCATCGGGGGCGGCTAACCAAGACTCACAACAGAGAGGCAATCAGATGACATCCAACTCACAACGCAGGGCTTTGAAATGGGCCGGTGCCTTCGTCGCAGCCCCCTTGCTGGCCGCATCGGCCCAAGCGGCCACCATCACCATTTCTTGCGGCTCCGTCGGCCAGGACTTTGAATTCTGCAAAAAGCACACCGCCGAATGGGCACAAAAAACGGGCCATGAGGTCAAGCTGTTCACCATCCCCAACAGCACCACCGACATCCTGGCGCTGTTCCGTCAGATGTTCGCAGCCAAATCGACGGATCTGGACGTGATCAACGTGGACGTGGTGTGGCCTGGGGTGATCAAGGACCACTTGCTGGACCTCAAGCCCTACAGCAAAGGCGCTGAGAAAGCCCACTTTCCCGCCATCGTGGCCAACAACAGCGCCGACGGCAAATTGCTGGCCATGCCTTGGTTCACCGATGCGGGCTTGATGTTTTACCGCAAAGACTTGGTTGAAAAATACAGCGCCAAAGCCCCTGCCACCTGGGAAGAGCTGTCAGCCACGGCCAAGAAAATCCAAGACGGCGAGCGCGCAGCGGGGAACAAGGATTTCCAGGGTTTTGTCTTCCAGGCCAAAGCCTACGAAGGGCTGACCTGTGATGCCGTGGAATGGATCCACAGCTACAAAGGCGGCAACATCGTGGACGACCAAGGCAACATCACCGTCAACAACCCCAACGCCGTGAAGGCCCTGAAAACCGCCGCTTCATGGATTGGCACCATCGCACCTCAAGGTGTGCTGAACTACGCCGAAGAAGAAGCCCGTGGTGTGTTCCAGAATGGCAATGCCGCCTTCATGCGCAACTGGCCCTACGCCTGGTCGCTGGGCAATGGCGCTGACTCCAAGATCAAAGGCAAGATTGGCGTGGCCGCGCTGCCCAAGGGTGGCGCCGATGGGCAAAATGCCGCAACACTGGGCGGTTGGCAATTGGCGGTCTCCAAATATTCCAAAAACCCTGAAGCGGCCGCGTCTTTGGTCATGTACATGACCAGCCCCGAAGTGCAAAAAGAGCGCGCCATCAAAGGCTCGTACAACCCCACCATCGCCGCTTTGTACAAAGACAAGGATGTGTTGGCTGCCAACCCCTTCTTCGGTGACTTGTTCAATGTTTTCACCAGCGCAGTGCCGCGTCCGGCCACGGCCACGGGCCTGAAGTACCCCGAGGTGAGCTCGGCTTTCTGGAACGCGACACACGATGTTTTGTCGGGCAAAGCCACCGCTGAAGACAGCCTGAAGCGCTTGGAAGGCAAACTCAAGCAAGTCAAGCGCAACCAGTGGTAACTGGCGACTGACAACCCGCCAAGGTCCGGGTGCACCGCACCCGGACCTTTTTGTTCTCGATCTGTTGGAACCTCATGAACAACAAGACGCGCACAGCCTGGCTGTTCTTGGCCCCCATGTTGGTGGTGCTGTTGCTGGTGGCTGTTTGGCCTTTGGGTCGAACCATTTGGTTCAGCTTCACCGACGCCAACATCAACAACCTTGACGCCACCCAATTCGTTGGTTTGGCGAATTATTGGGGGGAGTTTGGCCTGTTCGCCAACCCCAACCACAGCGATGGGTTTTTCGCCAGCGAATGGGGCATTTCCATTCTCAATACCTTGAAGTTTTCGATCGTCTCCGTGAGCTTGGAGACCCTGTTTGGCTTGGCTGTAGCGATGTTGCTCAACCAAGAATTCAAGGGCCGCACGCTGGTGCGCACCGCTGTTTTGGTGCCTTGGGCCATTCCCACCATCGTCTCCGCCAAGATGTGGGGATGGATGCTGCACGATCAATTTGGGGTGGTCAACCAGTGGCTGTTTGACTGGGGCTGGATCGCCGAAAAAATCGCCTGGACCGCCCAAGCCGAATACGCCCTGTGGACGGTGGTGGCTGTGGATGTGTGGAAAACCACGCCTTTCATGGCCCTGTTGATTCTGGCGGCCCTGCAAACCCTGCCCAAAGACTGTTATGAGGCCGCGCAAGTCGATGGCGTGCACCCGCTGCGCGTGTTCTGGAAAGTGACCTTGCCGCTCATCCAGCCGGCCTTGATGGTGGCGGTGATCTTCCGCCTGCTCGACGCCTTGCGGGTGTTTGACCTGATCTATGTGCTGACCTCCAACAACAACAGCACCATTTCCATGTCCGGCTTTGTGCGCCGAGAAATGATCGACAACGGGTACATGGGTTACGGTTCGGCCGCTTCGACCGCGCTGTTCCTCATCATCGGCCTGTGTACCGTTTTGGCCATCAAAGCCAGCCGCATGAAGTTGGGAGACGACTGATGAAAACCCCTTTGCTTGGGCGCATCGCGCTCTATGCCGGGGCCACCTTGTTGGTCCTGGTCTCGGTGTTTCCCTTTTTCTATGCCTTGGCGACTTCGTTCAAAACCGGCCCAGCGCTGTTTGACAGCAGCTTGCTGCCCAGCAGCGTCTCATGGCGCAACTACCTCTCACTGTTCACGTTGGCTGAACAACCCTTTGGGCGCCACATCGTCAACTCGGTGATGGTGTCGGTGCTGGTGGTGGTCATCTCTTTGGCATTGGGCGTCTCGGCGGCATATGCGCTGGGACGCATCTCGTTCAAAGGACGCGGACTCTTGCTCACCGCCATCTTGGGGGTGTCCATGTTCCCGCAGGTGGCCGTGCTCGCGGGCATGTTCGAGCTGATCCGTTTCTTGGGCCTGTACAACAAGGCCTTGGGATTGGTGCTGCCCTACATGATCTTCACGCTGCCCTTCACGGTTTGGGTGCTCACCACCTTCATGAAGCAGCTGCCCAAAGAGCTGGAAGAGGCCGCCATCATGGACGGCTGCAGTCCCTTTCGCATCATCAAAGACGTGTTCATGCCACTCTTGTGGCCCGCTTTGGTGTCCACGGGCTTGTTGGCCTTCATTGCCGCCTGGAACGAGTTTTTGTTTGCGCTGACTTTCGTGCTGGACAACAACGAGCGCACCGTGCCGGTCTCGATTTCGCTGATTTCGGGTGCCAGCAAATATGAAATTCCTTGGGGGAACATCATGGCCGCGTCGGTCTTGGTGACGCTGCCCTTGCTGGCCTTGGTGCTGGCGTTCCAAAAGAAGATCGTCTCGGGCTTGACGGCCGGCGCGGTCAAAGGCTAACCCTTTCTTGCACACAACCATGATTCAAAAAGCACCCAACAACGGCTGGTGGCGCGGTGGCGTCATTTACCAAATTTACCCCCGCAGCTTTCAAGACAGCAACGGCGACGGCATCGGTGACCTGCCCGGCATCACCGAGCGGCTGGGCCACGTGGCCGAACTCGGCGCGGACGGCATCTGGCTCTCGCCCTTCTTCAAAAGCCCGATGAAAGACTTCGGCTACGACGTGAGCGATTACTGTGACGTGGACCCCATGTTCGGCACCATCGCCGACTTCAAGGCCTTGCTCCAGCGCGCCCACGACCTGGGCCTGAAAGTCATGATTGACCAAGTGCTCTCGCACGCCAGCGACCAACACCCATGGTTCGTGGAAAGCCGCGCCAGCCGCGACAACCCCAAGGCCGACTGGTTTGTCTGGGCCGACGCGCGCGCGGACGGCACGCCCCCCAACAACTGGTTGTCCATCTTTGGGGGCAGCGCTTGGCAATGGGACACGCGCCGCTGCCAGTACTACTTGCACAATTTTTTAAGCAGCCAACCCGATCTGAACTTCCACCACCCCGAGGTGCAAGCCGCGCTGCTGCAAACGGTGAAATTTTGGCTCGACATGGGCGTGGATGGTTACCGTTTGGACACCGCCAACTTCTACTTCCATGACGCCCTGCTGCGCGACAACCCGGGCAAAGGCGCGCCCAGCCGCGACAACCCCGACCCGGCGGTCAACCCCTTCAATCCCTACGCCTGGCAAGCCCACGTGTATGACAAAAGCCGGCCCGAAAACCTGCCTTTTTTGGAAACATTGCGGGACTTGCTCGACCAGTACCCTGACACCACCATGGTCGGCGAGATCGGGGACGACGATGGTTTGGCGCGTGTGGCCGAATACACCCGCAGCGGACCGCAAGGCCAGCGCCGTTTGCACATGGCGTACTGTTTTGACTTCTTAGGTGAAGCCCACAGCGCCCCGTTCTTGCACGGTGTGCTGCAGCGCTTCAACCAAGTGGTGGGCGACGGCTGGCCTTGCTGGGCATTGTCCAACCACGACTGCGTGCGCTCGGCCACGCGCTGGGGCGGTGAGCAAGCTGACCCACGTTTTCTGCGCTTGGCCGCAGCCTTCCAAATGGGTTTGCGCGGCACGGTGTGTCTTTACCAAGGGGAGGAACTGGGATTGCCCGAATCCCAAGTGGCCTTTGAAGATTTGCAAGATCCTTATGGCATCACCATGTGGCCCGAGTTCAAAGGCCGCGATGGCTGCCGTACCCCCATGCCTTGGCAAGCCGCAGCGCCGCATGCCGGTTTTTCCAGTGCCCCCACAACTTGGCTGCCGCTTGACGCGCGTCACACCGCTTTGGCCGTGGACCAGCAAGGTGGCCCCGAAAGTCTGCTGAGCTACTTCAAGCAGATCATCGCTTGGCGCAAGCAGCAGCCTGCACTCATCCACGGCGGTATGCAGTTGTGGGCTGTGCACGACCACATCCTGGCCTTTGAGCGCGAACACAAGGGTCAGCGTGTTTTGTGTGTCTACAACTTCAGTGCTGAGGCCGCCGAGCTCCAATTACCCGCCCAATGGGTGCAAGCCCGCACCCTGACCGAGAGCGGTACGCACGGCGTGCAGGTCCAGGCCCAGTGCCTGCGCTTCGAGCCTTGGGGTTGCGCTTTCCTGCGCCCAGCCAACGGCCACTGAAACCCATCCCACCGACACGTCCCCTAGGCCTGCCATGTCCAAAATTGAATTTCGCCAAGTCAGCAAACGCTACAGCGCCACAGCGCCCCTGACCATCAACCATGCCGACCTCGTCATCGAAGACGGTGAGTTTTGTGTTTTTGTGGGCCCTTCCGGTTGCGGCAAGTCCACTTTGTTGCGCATGGTCGCCGGCCTGGAAGACATCAGCGACGGTGACTTGCTCATTGGCGGAGAGCGCGTGAACGACTTGGCGCCCGCACGCCGCGGTGTGGCCATGGTGTTCCAAAGCTACGCGCTGTACCCGCACATGACCGTGCGCGAGAACATGGCGTTTGGCTTGAAGGTCTTGGGCTCCAACGCTGCCGAGATCGACAAAAAAGTGCGCGCCGCGGCCGACATTTTGCAGCTCACGCCCTTGCTGGATCGCTTGCCCAAAGCCCTCTCGGGTGGTCAGCGCCAGCGCGTGGCCATTGGCCGCGCCATCGTCAAAGAGCCGCGCGTGTTTTTGTTCGATGAGCCGCTGTCCAACCTGGACGCTGCGCTGCGTGTGCAGACCCGTCTGGAAATTGCCAAGTTGCACCATGACATCGGCACGGCCAGCATGATTTATGTGACGCACGACCAAGTCGAAGCCATGACCTTGGCCGACAAAATCGTGTTGTTGCGCTCAGGCGCTGAAGTGCAAAGCAAAGGCTCGATTGCGCAGGTCGGCTCCCCCCTGACGCTCTACCACCGCCCTGCCAGCTTGTTCGTGGCCGAGTTCATCGGCTCGCCCAAGATGAACATCTTGAGCGCTCAACTCAGCGCTGTCAGCGCCACCATCAGCCAAGCGCAAGTGCTCGGTGCGCACTTTCATGCCGCTGTGGACACCCAGGCCTTGCAAGCCGGTGCGGCCATCAGCGTGGGTGTGCGCCCCGAAGACATGCGCCTGGCACCAGGGCCTGGCGCCAACGTGCTCAGCGGCCAAGTCGCGCACATCGAAAAACTCGGTGACGCTTCGCTGCTCTATGTTTCCGTCAACGCCACAACCCCGCTGCTGACCCTCAAAGTCGAGGGCACCACCGCCCAAGCCGTGGGCAGCACGGTGCACATGCTTTGCCCCCCTGAGGCCCTGCACATCTTTGACGAACACGGCGACGCCTGCCGCCGGACCCCCGAACTGCCCGCCTGAACGGGGCCACCCGGCGCATCGCCATGGCTCCTCGCGCCCGCCTCAATCCCATTGCCGCGCCCATTTTGGGTGAATTTCTGCTCGGCATGAGCGTGGCCATGGTGGGGCTTTACTTGGCCTCGCACACCTCCGACGCCGCCGCCGGCACCTTTGGTCTGACCCAACAGGTGCTGGAAACCTTGTTTGTGGTGTTTCGGGTCTTGGCCATCGGCTTGGGCATCGTGGTCACCCAATCCTTGGGCAGCGGCCGCTTGGCCGAGGCGCAGCAAACCGCTTACATGGCCTTGGCCAGCAGCACATGGGCAGGCTTGCTGGCCGCGTTGTGGCTGGCTGGGGGCAGTGGCTTGACGCTGCATTGGCTGAACGCGCCAGCCGAGATCGTGCCCCTGGCCACCACCTTCATGATGCTCTTGGCTCCGGCCATGCTGCTGGAGGCCTACAACATCAGCATGGCCGCGGTCTTGCGTGCGCACCTGTTCGCACGCGAATCGCTGTGGATCATGGTGGCCATGCACGGCACGCACCTGTTGCTGGCCGTTCTGTTCATGCGCGGTGGGGGCGACTGGGCCGGTTGGGGCCTCTACGGTTATGCCGCAGCCTTCTTCCTCAGCCGCGCCTTGGGCCTGGCCCTGCACCTGGGCTTTTGGCGCCGCCGCATGGGGCTGAGCCCCCAGGCGCACCACTGGTGGGCCTTGCCCATGCGGGTGCTCGGCCCTGTGCTGCGCATCGGCTTGCCCGGCGCGGCGCTGGAGCTGATCTACCGTTTGGCCTTCATGGTGTCTTTGGCCACCACCGCAGGCTTGGGCGTGGCGGCCTTGGCCACCCACTCTTACACGCTGCAAATCCTCAAATATGTCTTGCTCATCAGCATGGCCATTGGCTGGGCCTGCGAGATCATGGTGGGGCGTTTGGTGGGGGCCCGGCGCTTTCGTGCCGCGGATGACTTGGTGCGCAAAGGCGTGCGCAATGGCATGTTGGCCTCGGGCGCCGGCGTGCTGATCGCCGTGCTGGCCGCGCCCTGGTTATTGCGTGGCTTCACCCAAGACCCGGCCATTGTGCAGGCGGCCCAAACCCTGTTGTGCTTGTCGGTGGCCTTGGAGCTGGGGCGGGTGTTCAACCTCGTCGTCATTGGCGCCCTGCGTGCCACCGGCGACGTGCACTATCCCGTCTTGGCCAGCGCTGCCTCCATCGTTGTCATCTTGGGGCTGGGCTCTTGGTTGCTGGGCCGCTGGTGGGGGCTCAACGGCATTTGGGTGGCGTATGTGCTCGACGAATGTTTGCGCGGCTACCTGATGTGGTGGCGCTGGCACCGCAGGGGCTGGTTGACGCACGCCAGCCGAACAGTGCGCGCCATGCGCAACAGCCCAGCGCCTCACAGTCCTTGATGCACGTGCGCTGGATCAGTTGGCAAACCGCTCGGTGCCGACGATGCCCAGTTTCGTCAGACCCAGGCGCTGGGCACTGGCCAGCACGGTGGCCACCGCCTCGTACTTGGCCTTGGCGTGTGAGCGGATGTGCAGCTCCGGCTGAGGTTGCAAGGCAGACGCTTGGCTGAGCCGGGTCTCCAGTGCGGCGCGATCGGCCAGGGGCTGGCCATTCCAGCGCAGGCTGTTGTCGGACTCAATGTCCAGTCGAACCACCACGGGTTCGGTCTTTGGCGGTGCGCTGCTGGCTGCAGGCATGTCGAGATTGACCGCGTGCAGTTGCGCCGGGATGGTGATGATCAGCATGATGATCAGCACCAACATCACGTCGATCAACGGCGTGGTGTTGATGTCCATCATCACCTCGGATTCGTCGCGGCTGCCGGTACCCAAGTTCATGGCCATGGGGCTGTCCTTTGTCGGTGCGTTAGGGGGCCGGGTCGGTGATGAAACCGACCTGGGTGATGCCGGCACGTTGCACGGCATACATGACGCGCCCCACCGATTCGAAAGCGCTCTGCGCATCACCCCGGATCTGCACATCGGGCTGAGGCTTCATGGCCGCGAACTTTTGAAGCCGCGTTTGCAGGTCTTGGTTGGACTGCATCGGGGTGTCGTACAGGTAAATCTGACCGGCCCGGTTCACCGAAATGACGACGGTCTCGGGCTTGGCCTCGCGCACCACGTTCTGTTCTTTGGGCAAGTCCACCTTGATGGACGTGGTGACCACCGGGATGGTGATCAAGAAAATGATGAGCAACACCAGCATCACGTCCACCAGGGGCGTGGTGTTGATGGTGCCGATGACCTCGTCATCGTCTTGCGTGCCCAGCGTGGGGCCCAGGTTCATGGCCATTATTTGGGTGCCGAAGCCAGCAGCACGGCGTGCAAGTCGGCACCAAAGGCGTTGACTTCTTCCATGACCGCTTTGTTGCGTCGCACCAGCCAGTTGTAGCCCAGCACCGCAGGCACGGCCACAGCCAAGCCGATGGCGGTCATGATGAGCGCTTCGCCCACCGGGCCGGCCACTTTGTCGATGCTGGCTTGGCCTGACATGCCAATTTTGACCAATGCATGGTAGATGCCCCACACGGTGCCAAACAAGCCCACAAAGGGTGCGGTGGAGCCCACGGTGGCCAATACCGCCAAGCCGTCTTGCTGGCGACTTTGCACCGTGCCCATGGCCCGTTGGATGCTCATGGTCACCCAGGTGTTGAAGTCCACATTGCCCAGCAGGCCTTCGTGTTTGGCCGCGCCTTCCAGACCTTTTTCCGCAATGAAACGAAACGGGCTGTCGGCCTCCAAGGCGTCGGCCGCTTGGCGCACCGAACCCGCAGACCAGAAGTTGGCCTGTGCTGTTTGGGCAAATCGGTGCAACTTGGACTGGGCGGTGAACTTGGTGAAGATGACATACCAGCTGCCCATGCTCATGAGCACCAAAATCAGCAGCGTGCCTTTGGCCACAGCATCGCCTTGTGCCCACAGCGCGCCCAAGCCGTAGGGGTTGACTTCAGGTTGGGCGGTTGGGGCCGGTGCCAGGCTGGCGCTGCTCAGCGGGCTTGAGGCTGCTGGCGCCTCGGGCGCAGCCCTGCTGTGACCTGCGAACAAAAGGCTGGCGCAAACCAGGATGCCCAGCAGGCTATTTTTCAGGGTGTTGAACATGGCGGCATTTCCTTGGAGCTTCGTTAAATCAGGGGTGAATTGGCGCAATTTTGAGGAGGGCATGTGCTCATTCCAGGCGCCAAACGTATTGGATGGTGGTCCAGGCCTGTTCGGGCTTGCCATCGACCGTGGCGGGCTTGAACTGGCATTTCGCCAAACCCGCTCGAGCCGCTTCATCCAGGCGTTTGTAGCCCGAGCTCTTGGCCACTTCGGACTGCATGACTTTGCCATCGGCCCCCACCAAAAAGCGCAAACCAACCGTGCCCTCTTCTTCCATGCGACGTGATGCGGAGGGGTAGTCGGGTTTCTCGCATTGCGCAATGTTGACCCCCGCCGTGGTGCGCACAGGGGCTTTGGCGGGTGCTGCCGGAGCTGCTGCAGGGGCTGCTGCTGCAGCGGCTGCAGGCGCGGGCGCAGGCCCTGCGGGTGTGGCCTGAGGCGCTGGCGTGGGACTGACCGCCGCAATGGCTTGGGGCGGCGGCGCCACGGCCGGTGTCACGGCAGGCGGCACATAAGCCGGCGGTGTGGGCAAGGGCGGCGGGGCAGGCTTCGGGGGGGGCTTCGGGGGCGGCGGCGGTGGAACTGCCGGTGGCGGCGGTGGCTCGGGTTTCTTTTCTTCCAGCAAAAGCGCTTGCACCACGTTGGGCATTTTCTGAAGGGCGGTGCGCGCCAAACCCGCTTGAATGGCCCACAACAGCAAGACATGCAGCAACACCACCGCAGCCAAGCCCAGCCACTTTCGCTTCGGGTGTGCTTGCAAATAGGTGTTGGGGGGCATGGCGGATGAGGGTCTAAGACGCTGCGCTGTCAAAGGTGGTGAAAGGATCAAAGCCCTGTATTTTGCGTGAGGCGACACCCCTTTGCCGCTTGAAACACCGCTGCATGGGGGGTTTTTCCATGCTCAGCGTCGTCTTTGCAGCTGAAACGCTTGGCCCGATTGATCTTTCTCAAATCTATGCCCTTCGATCAAACGGCCGCAACGCCCCTGTGTGGGGGTGCCCAGCCAAGTGGCTGCGATGCGCACGCCGTCGCGCGACTCCTCCAGGGTCAATTCGCCCTCGTCCCAATCGCCCACCACGGCAGCAAGGTGTTGACCTTGCACCAGTTCGCCTTTCAGGCTGCCTTGGTGTTCGGGGTGGGGCCCTAAACGCAAGCTCAAGGGGAGGGTCTGCCCTGCCAGCAGCACCTGCCACTCGCCGTGCAGCATGTCGGTCCGCAGGTCTGGCCCTGAAGGACAGGGGGATACCGTGGGTGGGTGGGCACAGGCGCACAGCGCCAGTGTGAGCCACACGGACAAGGCGGGGCGCCCCAAGCCAGCGACGGGCCAAGACGGCGTCATGTGGGGGCTTGCGCGGCGGCATCGGCCGCGCGCTTGGCAAATTCGGCGCGCAAGGCCCTGAGCTTCTCGCGCGGGTCTTCGCGGGTGGTGTTCTCGTCCAGGCGCATTTCGGCAATGAAGCGGCTGGGCAGGGCGGCCACGGTTTCGCGGCCTTTTTTGCGGCGCTTTGTCCAGCTCACGGCCAGGCTGCGCTGGGCGCGGGTGATGCCCACATACATCAGGCGGCGCTCTTCTTGCAGGCGCAGCAAAATGCCCTCTTGGTTGGACCCGCCTGTGGTGTCGTCGTCCCCCAATTTGAAGGGCAGCAGGCCCTCGTTCACGCCCACCAGCGTGACGTGTGGCCATTCCAGGCCCTTGGAGGCGTGCAAGGTGGACAGCGTGACCACGTTTTGGTCTTTCTCGCGCTCGCTCAGCGTTGAAATCAGCGAGATGGTCTGCGCCACTTCGAGCAGGTTTTTGGTGTCGGTGGCGTCGGTGCCCGTGGCGTCCTCGATCTCGCCGCCGCAGCGCCCGGCCATCCAGTCGCAAAACTCCAGCACGTGGGTCCAGCGGGCAGAGGCCACTTTCTCGTTGTCTTCGCCGTCGTACAGGTGCGACTCGTAACCGATTTCTTGGAGCCATTCGAGCAAAAACGCCAGCGCGTCCGTTTTGCCCAGGGTGTGGCGCGCGCGGTGCTCCAAGTCGTTGATGTAGCGGCCAAACTCGTGCAAGCCCGTGACCGCACGGGCGTTGACCGCGCTGGGCAGGCTGCCCGCAAACAGCGCTTCGAACAAACTCAGCTTGTATTGCGTGGCAAAAGTGCCCAGCTGGCCCAGCGTCTGGTGGCCAATGCCGCGTTTGGGGCTGGTGATGGCGCGCAAAAATGCCGGGTCGTCATCGTTGTTGATCCACAAGCGGAACCAGGCGCACAGGTCCTTGATCTCGGCTTTGTCAAAAAAGCTCTGCCCGCCCGACACCTTGTAGGGAATGTTGGCTCGGCGCAGCGCCTGTTCAAAGGGCCTGGCCATGTGGTTGGCGCGGTACAGAACAGCAAAGTCCTTGAACTCGCGGTGCTTGGACTCGAGCGAATGACCGCTTCGGATTGACTGGATGCGGGCTACCGCCCGGTCGGCCTCGTGTTCTTCATTGACCGCATCGATCACGCGCACCGGTTCGCCCTCGCCCAACTCAGAAAACAGGGTTTTGGGGAACAATTTGGGGTTGGGCTGAATCACGTTGTTGGCGGCCCGCAAGATGGCGCTGGTGGAGCGGTAGTTTTGTTCCAGCTTGATGACTTTCAAATTCGGAAAGTCCACCGGCAAGCGTTTGAGGTTGTCCAGCGTCGCGCCGCGCCAGCCATAAATGGATTGGTCGTCGTCGCCCACGGCGGTGAAGCGGGCCCGTTCGCCCACCAGGTGCTTGAGCACCTCGTATTGCGTGGCATTGGTGTCTTGGTATTCGTCCACCAGCACATGGCCCATCTTGGCCTGCCAGCGCTCGCGCACCTCGGGGTACTCGGCCAGCAGCTTCAGGGGCATGCCGATCAGGTCGTCAAAGTCCACGCTCTGGTAGGCCGTCAGCCGCTCTTGGTACAGCGCCATGATGCGGGCAATCACCCGCGCGTTGTCGTCAGGGGCTTGGGCCGCCGCCTGCTCGGCATTGAGCCCCATGTTTTTCCAGAGGCTGATCGTCCACTGCCACTGGCGGGCCGTGGCCGCATCGGTGGTGCCGCCGCAGTCTTTCAAGATGCTGGTCACATCGTCTGCGTCCATGATGCTGAACTGGGGTTTGAGACCCAACACCGCGCCGTCCTCGCGCATGATGCGCACGCCCAAAGCGTGGAAGGTGCAGACCGTCACATCTTTGGCGGCGCGACCGATCAGTTGCTTGGCCCGCTCGCGCATCTCCGCAGCGGCCTTGTTGGTGAAGGTGATGGCCGCAATGCGCTTGGGCTCCAACCCCGCTTCGATCAGCCGCCCGATCTTGTGCGTGATCACCCGCGTCTTGCCCGAACCCGCCCCGGCCAGCACCAAGCAAGGGCCGGAGACATAGTTCACGGCTTCGAGTTGGGCGTTGTTGAGTCCGGCTGACATGGGGAGTGCTGGGAAAGGGCTGTGCGCTGCAAAGCGGCTCATGATAGCGGGTGCGATGCGGGCGACAGACCGGAGGATGCGGACTGTCAGTGCCGAAATGTGGATTGGGGGAGGATTTAGCCCACGCGGCTTGTCCGCACTGTGACTGTCTTGGGCCCGGTGATCTACTGGTTTACCCCGACAATCGGGGCATGCTTGAAATCCTGCGTGTCACCTTCCCCTTCTTTGCACTGGTTTTGTGCGGCTACGTGGCGGCCCGCAAAGGTTTATTGCCTTTGGCGGCCATTCCCGGCCTCAACGGCTTTGTCTTGTTCTTCGCCTTGCCGTGCATGTTGTTCCGTTTTGGGGCCGACACGCCGATCGCCCAGTTGCTCGACGCCGGCGTGTTTTTCACATATTTGTTTTGCGCCTTGGTGATGGTGGCTTTCAGTGTGGCCATCAGCCTGAACCCGCGCATCCGTTGGAACGATGCGTCTTTGGGGGCCTTGGTCGCGGCCTTCCCCAACACGGGCTTCATGGGCGTGCCCTTGCTGGTGGCTTTGCTCGGGGCGCAGGCGGTGGGTCCGGCCATTGTGACCATCGTGGTGGATTTGGTGATCACGTCTTCGCTGTGCGTGGCTTTGTCTCGCATGGATGCTGCTGGGGAGCATGGTGCGGCGGTGGCCGCGCGCAAGGCGCTGGCCGGGGTGCTGCGCAACCCGATGCCCTGGGCCATCAGTCTGGGGGCGGCATTTTCATTTTGGGACTTGGCCTTGCTCGGTCCGGTGAACAAAACTGTGGGCTTGTTGGCCGATGCGGCGTCGCCCGTGGCGCTGTTTACCATTGGTGCGGTTTTGGCCCGCTCGCAAATGTTGGCGCACGAGCGCCCTGACGGGCCTTTGCGCATGGGGGATTACCTGCCGATGGCCTTGGCCAAGCTGGTGCTGCACCCGGTTTTGGTTCTGTTGGTGGGTTTGACTGCGATTCAGTGGGGCGTGCCGATCGAGCCCTTTGCGCTGCAAGTGATGGTGTTGGTGGCGGCCTTGCCCAGTGCCAGCAATGTGTCGCTGTTGGCGGAGCGGCTGGCGGCCGATAACGGGCGCATTGCACGCATCATTTTGGTCACCACCGCGTCGGCTTTTCTGACTTTTTCTGGGGCTGTCGCGTTTTTCAAGGCCTGAACCCCATGGGGTGGCGTGTGCCCATCAAATGGCCTGTGGGTCCACGTCCACCAACCAGCGGATAACGCCTTTGTGTTCAGGCTGACTGCGCACTTGGTGCAGCACGCCGTGCAGGTGCCACAGCATTTTTTGCAGGGCCATGCGGTTGGGGCTCTCCAGCAGCATTTGGGCGCGTTCCACATCGGCCACACGCTGCATGCTCATGGGCACGGCGGGGTAGACGCTCACTTGCAACACCAAGTCGGCCGTTTCGGGGTCGGCGCTCAGTTGCGCTTCCAGTGTTTCGCGTGCGGCATTCAGCAAGGCCTGGGCCGCTTCTTGGCTGCGGGCATCGGCGCGCAGCAAGGCCTGGTGGCTGATGGGCGGCAAGTCTGCGGCGGTGCGCTCGGCCAACTCGCTCGCGGCAAAGGCCGGGTAGTCGTGTTGTTTGAGCGCCGCAAACAGTGCATGTTGCGGATGAAAGGTCTGCACCCACATTTCGCTGGTGGCGCTTTGCGCGGCGTCTCGTCCAGCGCGCCCCGCCGCCTGCATGAGCAGCGCAAACAGGCGTTCAGGGGCTCTGAAGTCGCTGGAAAACAGCGCTGTGTCGGGGTTGACCGCGGCCACCAAGGTGATGCGCCTGAAGTCATGCCCCTTGGCAATCATTTGCGTGCCCACCAGCACATCCACTTCGCCCGAGTGGACTTGGGCCAACTGGCGCTCCAGGGCACCTTTGAGTCGGGTGGTGTCGGCGTCGATGCGGGCGATGCGCACAGGATGGCCGTCAGGGCGCAACACATGCGCCAGCAATTCGCCCAGGTGCTCTTCGAGCTGTTCGGTGCCCCGGCCAATGGGGGCGATGTCGGCGTTGCCGCATTCGGGGCAGGCGCGGGGCACGCGTTCGGCGAGCCCACAGTGGTGGCAGCGCAGGGTGCGGTCCATTTTGTGGAACACCCGGAAGGCACTGCAGTGCTTGCATTCGCTTTTCCAGCCGCAGTCGGCGCAGTGCAGCACCGGGGCATAACCCCGCCGGTTGAGCAGCAGCATGCATTGCTCACCGCGCTGGACCCGCTCTTGGATGGCCGCTACCAACTGGGTGGACAGTATGGCGCGGCGCGGCTGTTTGTTCATGTCTACACGGCGCACTTTGGGCAGCAGGCCGGTGCCGATGCGCGAGGGCATCAGCAGCCGTTGGTAGCGTCCACCGGCATCGTGCGCATCGGCCGGGCGACTGTGGTGCCAGCTCTCGAGCGATGGCGTGGCCGAAGCCAGCAGCACCGGGGCGTTGTGCAGGCGGCCACGGTACACCGCCAAGTCTCGCGCTGAGTAGCGCGCGCCTTCTTGTTGCTTGTAGCTGGGGTCGTGCTCTTCGTCGACCACGATGAGTTGAAGGTTCGGCATGGACGCGAAAATGGCCATGCGCGTGCCGAGCACGATGCGGGCGTGGCCCGCGTGTGCGGCCAGCCAGCCTTTGAGGCGTTGTGCGGGGGTCATGCCGCTGTGCATCGAGACCACGGTGTCGCGGCCAAAGCGGGCTTGCACGCGCTCTTCCAGTTGCGGCGTGAGGTTGATCTCGGGCACCATCAGAAGGGCTTGGGCTTGCGGGTCTGTTGCCAACATGCGTTCGACGGCCTGCAAATAGACCTCGGTTTTGCCACTGCCCGTGCTGCCAAACAGCAGGAACGGGCCTTTGCCTTGGGCCATTTGCGCCAGCACGGCACTTTGTTCTGGTGAGAGGGTCGGGCCGGGCGTGGACTGCACGGCGCGTTCGGTGTTTTGCTTTTTCAGGCGGCGCGTCAGTTGCTCGGATGTCAGGTCGCGCAGCTGCGGGGGCAAGGCCGATAAAGCCACCTCGCCCAAGGAGCGTTGGTAGTACTGGGCAGAGAACTGCACCAACTGCCGCCAGTGCAGGTCCAAGGGCGGCAAGCCTTCCAGCACCCCCAGCACATCGCGCACGTTGGCCTCGGGCATATTGTCGGGGGCCTGGTCACGGATGGCCCAGACCACACCCAGCACTTCGCGCGAACCAAAGGGCACACGCACCAGCCAACCCGGTTGCACCCCACAGGGGCTGCGGTAGGTCAACAACCCCCCCACCTGGCTGTGGGCGGGGGTTTGGACGGCCACGTCGATCCAGCAGTGTGTGCTCACGGGTTTTCCGGTGTTTGGCGGTGATTTGGATGGGATGGAAGATCAGCCATTTTCTTGAAACAAGATGTAAGTCATTGATTTTTCAGCACTTTGAGCGCGATCCATAAAATCTGTGGATAACTTTGTTGAAAACTCGGTCTGAATGCGCTGCAAGCCTTGAAAATCAAGCCTTCCAACAAATTGCCCATCCAATGTGCAAGATAAAAATATCAATAAAATCAATGACTTAGAGTTTTTGCTTGCTGTGTATCTTGCTGCTGTGCAGCAAGCCCACAATGCTGGAGTGGCTTTTTGCTTTTGTGCATAAGTCAAGTGCCGCACGCCATTTATTTTGCAAAAAAAGACTTCAAATCCCGCTTTTTCTATGCTAGCGGTGGTGCTGGCGCCGAGGGGCCATGCTCATTTTTGGCGCAATGTCCGCGAATGGCTGTGCACCGCCTCCACCAGCGCCGTGACATGCTCGGGCGGGGTGTATTGGCTGATGCCGTGGCCCAGGTTGAAGATGTGCGTGGGGCCGGTGGTGGTTTTGTCCGTGTGCGGCGTGCCAAAGCTGTCCAGCACCCGGTGCACTTCGGTCGCGATCTGCGTGGGCGG
This sequence comes from Limnohabitans sp. DCL3, assembly GCF_048019295.1. Lineage (GTDB taxonomy): Bacteria > Pseudomonadota > Gammaproteobacteria > Burkholderiales > Burkholderiaceae_C > Limnohabitans_A. Next base: position 161,665 of record NZ_CP171842.1, read on the forward strand.
TGCAAACAAGATGTTCGGATCGATGTTGCCTTGCAGCGCTTTGCCGGGGCCACCCACTTGGCCGCCCACTTGGGCGCGGGCGCGGCCCAGGTTCATGGTCCAGTCCAGGCCCAGCACATCGCAGTTCAGGCCCGCCATCTCGGGCAGCCACAGGCCGCCGCCCTTGGTGAACACGATGCTGGGGATGCGCTGGCCGTTGTGCTCGGTCTTCAGTTGCGAGAGAACGCGTGCGGTGTAGGCCAGGCTGAATTGCTGGAATGCGCCATCGGCCAGCACGCCGCCCCAGCTGTCAAAAATCATGGCCGCTTGGGCACCGGCTTCGATTTGCGTGTTCAGGTACAGGGCGACAGCGTCGGCGTTGATCTCGAGGATGCGGTGCATCAAATCCGGGCGGCTGTACATCAGGGTTTTGACGTGGCGGTAGTCGTCTGAGCCTGCGCCCTCGACCATGTAGCAAGCCAGCGTCCAGGGGCTGCCAGAAAAACCGATCAGGGGCACACGGCCGTTCAGCGCCTTGCGAATGCTGGTCACCGCGTCGAACACGTAGCGCAGCTTGGCCATGTCGGGCACAGCGAGCTCGGCCACAGCGGCTTCGTCGCGCACGTTTTTGGCAAAGCGCGGGCCTTCGCCTTGGGCAAACGACAGGCCCAGGCCCATGGCGTCGGGCACGGTGAGGATGTCGCTGAACAGGATGGAGGCGTCCAGCGGGTAACGCTCCAGCGGCTGCAGCGTGACTTCGGTGGCGTAGTCGACGTTCGTGGCCAGGCCCATGAAGCTGCCGGCCTTGGCGCGGGTGGCGCAGTACTCGGGCAGGTAGCGCCCAGCTTGGCGCATGAGCCAGACGGGGGTGTGGTCGGTGGCCTGGCGCAGACAGGCGCGCAGGAAGGTGTCGTTTTGGAGAGGGGGGAAGGCGCTCATGCCCTTATTGTGGCAGGCCCAGACCGAGGTTTTCCGATGTCTCTTTGGGGATCAGGGGCGAGCCAAGGCGCGCTCGAGCAGGGGTCAAGGTGCGTGAAGCCCCTGCAAGGCGGTTTGCACTTCAGCCACACTGGGCAGCTCCGACAAGAGTCGGGGCGCACGGCCAGGTGCATAAAGAGCGTAGACCGGCACGCCGCTTCGGCCCAGTGCCGTGAGGGCCTGCGTGATGGCGGGGTCGCGCCGCGTCCAGTCGGCCCGCATCAGCACCACCTGTTTGGCTGCAAAGTCGGCCAGCACGCTGGCGTTGGCCAGCGTGGTTTTTTTGTTGTATTGACAAGTCACGCACCAGGCTGCGGTGAAGTCCACAAACACCGCACGGCCTGCAGCCAGCTCGGCTTGCATGGCCGCTTCAGACCATGGCTGCCAAGAGGGCGCGGTGGTGGGGGTGGACAAAGTAGGGTTGGCACCGGCCATCGGCTCAGCCGGCGATTCACGCAAAGCCAACGGTAACCAGCTGCTGCCCATCCACAGCAAGGCCGCCAGGGCCACACCGCTCAAAACCCAACGCGAGCGGCCGTTCAGGCCCAGCGCCCACACCAGCCCGGCCACTGTCAGCAGACAAGCCAACAGTCCGCTGGCGCCGTCGATGCCGGTTTGTTGACCCAGCACCCAGAGCAACCACACGACGGTGGCGAACATGGGGAAGGCCATGGCTTGGCGGAAGGTCTGCATCCAGGCCCCGGGGCGTGGCAAGGCGCGCGCGATGCCCGGCCACCAACTCGCTGCCAAATAGGGCAAAGCCATGCCCACGCCCATGGCAGCGAACACCAACAGCGCTTGCCAGACCGGCAGTGCAATCGCCAGACCCAGAGATGCCCCCATGAAGGGCGCCGTGCAGGGTGAGGCCACGGCCACGGCGAGCACGCCCGACAAACCGGCATTCAGCGTCGGGTGGCGGCTTTGCAGCGTGGTCAGGCTGCTGGGCAGCATCTGCCCAAACTCGAAAACGCCCGCCAGGTTCAAGCCCAGCAGGGTGAACAAAAGGGCCAGGCCCGCCACCACCGGCGGCGACTGCAATTGAAAGCCCCAGCCCAATTGCTCACCCGCAGACCGCAAGGCCAGCATCAGGCCGCCCAGCAGCAGGAACGACAAGACCACACCCGCGGTGTAGGCCATGCCCGCGGTGCGGTGTTCGGACTGCGAGGTGTCGGCTTGGGTAAAGCCCAGCACCTTGATGGCCAAGACCGGGAACACGCAGGGCATGAGGTTGAGCAAGAAACCGCCGACCACGGCCCCCAAAATGGCCAGCGTCAGGCCCAGGGCGGTGGTGCTGGCGCTGGTCGGTTTGGGTGCAGCGCGGGCGTTCTCGGCCAGCGCCTTGGCCAATGCGGGTGAAATCTCAGCGGGCGGCGCTTGGGCCAGCGCGGGCCAAGTGCCTTGTACGGGTGTTTCGATGTCAAATGCCGGGGCTTTGGGGGCAGAATCTGGCCCGGCTGCGATCACCCAGCGCATCGATTTCGGGCTGTCGCCACGTTCTTCAGACACCGGTATCTGAGCGCTCCAGACCGCGCCTTGCCAGTTTTGTGTCCAGTCTTTGCCTTGCACGGCCGCGTTGTGGACCACGTTCGCAGTGACCGGGAAAGCGCTCAAAGTTTGGCCGCGCCAAGCGGTGGGCAGGCCATGAACGCGCAGACTGATTTGTTGGCCGTTATCGGACAAGTTGGTCTGGCCCCCCGTCAACCAACTGCCGCCCTGTTGCAGTTGCGGCAGAACCTGAGGGCTGAGCTTGGCTGCCGATTCAAACAAATCCGCGTTGGACTTGTCTGGCGCGGCAGAGCTCAGGCTCAATGAGAATCGGCCTTCTTGCGGGATGCATTCTTGGCGGCACACCAACCATTCGGCTTGCATGCCCAGGACCAGTGACCCGTTGTCGGGGAAGCGCAAGTCCGCCCCCACCTTCACGGGCACGGTCAGCAGCAAACGGCCTTCATAGCCGTAGTTGGCCAAGGTGCCGATGGGAATCTTTTTGGGCAGTGGCCAAGCGATGTCACCCGCTTGCAAGCCCACCGGCAGCTGCCACTGCAGCCGGGTGGGCAGACCCGAGTCGCCGGGGTTTTGCCAATAGGTGTGCCAATGCGGCTGGTGCTCGATTTGCAGGCCCAACCAAAACGTTTGTCCAGCGCGAATGCCCTCGGGAGCGTGCACCAGCAATTCGGCCCGCACCTGCTCGGTTTTGACCACATGAGGGGCACTGCCGAGCAAAGCTGCCGTGACCGACGAGTTGGCGGATGGGGGCTGGTTCGAAAACAGGGGGGCAGTTTGTGCCTGGCCGGGCTGTGGTGACCACACAAGGGCGCACAGGCCCAGACCAAGGGCCAAGCCCCAGCTTTGAACAGTGGCCCAGCCACGCGAGAACACGGAAACTTTCACGCCATCCTTCTTTCTGTCCCCCAGCGCTTCGGGTGAGGGTATCTTCATCACAGTGCGAAAGGCACTGTACACGCCCGGGCTCCATTAAGATGCCGAACATGCAAAACCCTTCGCGTTTTTGGGCCGACTGGACCACCATCGATTTTCAGGCCTTGGCACCAGGTCGGGCCATTGATCGGGCCATCGCTGTGCTGCCCGTGGCCGCCACCGAGCAACATGGCCCGCACCTGCCCTTGTCGGTCGACACCGATTTGGTCAACGGCGTGGTGGCGGCTTGCTTGGCGCACTTGCCTGCCGACTTGCCCACTTTGTTTTTACCCACCCAGACAGTGGGGCTGAGTCCTGAGCATGCGCGTTTTGCAGGCACATTGACGCTCAAGGCCGAGACGGTGATCCGGTTGTGGACCGACATCGGCGAGTCGGTGGCGGCCAGTGGCGTGAAAAAACTGGTGCTGTTCAACGCCCATGGCGGTCAGGTCAGTGTGATGGACATTGTGGCGCGGGATTTGCGGGCCCGGTTGGGCATGCTGGTCTACAGCGTGAGCTGGTTCAATTTGCCCCTGAAAGATGCGCGAGGCGCAGACGTGAACGCGCTGTTCCCTGCAGAGGAACAACGTTTTGGCGTGCACGCAGGCGATGCCGAGACGTCGATGATGCTGGCGCTGCGCCCTGAGCGTGTGCGCATGGACTTGGCGCAAAACTTCCGATCCACCTCGCAAGACCGTGCCGAGCGGTTTGAGATATTGGGCAATGGCCAAAGCGCCAAGCTGGGCTGGCAAATGCAGGACTACAACCCCCACGGCGCAGCGGGCAATGCATTGGCCGCTACCGGCGAAAAAGGCCAAGCCTTGCTGGACGCATCGGGCCGTGCGCTGGCGCAGTTGTTGGCTGAAATAGACCGTTTGCCGCCCGATACACTGCGCGATTCGGTGGGCTGAAAAAGCCCGGCCTTTAGAAACTGGGCAGCACCAATTCGCAGTGCCCGCGGCTCACACTTTTGGGGTATTCGCGGGTGGTGTCGATGCAGCCGCCTTCGGCATAAACGCCTTTGGGGTCGCGCATGCGCAGCATGCGCGCCAACACCTGTGCGCGTGCTGCAGGGTTGGCTTCGGTTTGCGCCACCAAAGCCTCGACCACCGACTCGTCCATCTGCAATTGCCCTTGGGCGTCGGTGTAAGCGCCATCCTTCCAGTGGAAGATTTCGATGGCTTTGGACTCAAGGGTGTAGGGCGTGTCGCGCTTCCAAAAGTTGCTGAACAAGCCGCCACCCATGTAGAGGACCCAGGAGCCTTCGTAGCCGGTGACGTCCGAGGAGCGCTCATCCGGGTTGCGAAACCACAGGCGGTCGCCCGGCACATAAAAACGCCCCGGCAAGGGCGCTTGCATGCTGCCGTACTCGACCAGATAGACCTCATGGAATTGGGCAGAGCGCACCGCGTGGATTTGGTTCAGGCTTTGCAACTGGGCCAGAAGTTCGGGGTTTTCGGATTTGAGCTCTTGCGCGATGCCCAGCAAAATCACGTACTCGGTCGCTCGGTAACAAGAAAAGTCGTACAACTTGCCCGTGGCATCGGGTTGTGTGGCCGCGGTCAGTGCATCGACCAAGCAGCGACCGGGCTGCAAGATGAAGCCTGCATCATCTCCCCCGTCTTGCCAAAAGGCTTGTGGCCGCTCAGCCGCTTCGGTCTTGAAGGCCAATGCGGTTTTGCGGGCGTCCAAAGCCATGTTGCGACGCACCCGGATGTGCGAGGTGAGCGAGTCGAGACTGGCAAATTGGAAGCGGTGGGGGGAGCCGAGCAATGCCACCCAGATTTCGCGCTCCAAGGCCCAAGCTTCGTCCATTTGTGGGGTATGCCCCAGTGTCTGGTGCAAGGCCAAGGTGTCGTGATTCGGCATACAACGCCACCGAAAGTCGGACCGCAACGTGCAGACCAGTGCGACCTCTTCGCCTGACAAGGGCAGGGCCAAAGTTTGAACCGCGCTGCCCAATGCCCAGTGGTCCAACAAAACCGTCAACTCGCGGTTCAGCCGGTCGGCATCCTTGGCTTGCGAGGTGGTGAATTGGATGCCCCCCTCTGATGCACGGAGGGCCAACCAAGCGGTTGAACTGTTCATGCATGAATTTTGCCCTCAATCTTCAGGGGTATTACTTAGGGAATGTACCTGTGGTGCATGCACGCGCGGCTGCACCATTCGGTGGTGCAGAAAGTTGGGCGCGGACTTCGGCTCAGGCGAAGGTGACCCAGTCTTTGAACAGGTTGCTGTCCAAGTGGGGCAGCGTGTTGTAGGTCAGCAGCATGTGCCGCTTGGGGGTGAAGACGAACTCGGTCAGTGCAGTGTTGCGGATGCGCAGGTTCAGCTCGATGGTGGTCTCGGGTGGCGTGCCCAAAACGCGGCCCACGGCGGTTGAGATCGGGCCGCCGCTCGAGACGAGCATCACATCGCCCGTGTGATGTTGCCGCACATGGGTGAGCGCCGCTTCGATGCCGCCCACAAAATCGGCATAGCTGGGCATGTCACGCGGCTGGGTGCGGCCGGCCATCCAGGCTTGCAAGCCGTCGCGCAGCAAGCGAAAGTGGTGGCGGTACAGCTCGGGCGTGTCGGGCTTGGCCAGCGGTTCAGGGTGGATGGCTTCGATCAGCGCGTGGCTGTCGTATTCGTTCAGGCCCGGCCACACGGCTGGGGTGTGTGTCAGGCCCGCGCCTTCGGCAATGCCTTCCCAGGTTTGGCGGTGGCGCTTCAAGCTGCCCATCATCACGGCCTCGATGGGTTTGTCTTGCAGTTGGGGCCGCAAATACTCACCCAAGCGCAGGGCCTGTTGGCGGCCCAGTGGGCTGAGTTGATCGTAGTCATCGGCCCCAAAAGAGGCTTGTCCGTGGCGGACCAAATAGAGAGTTCCCATAAACAGCGATTGTGCGCAGACCGGCCGTTGGGGCCTGTCGCTGGGGTGATCAGAGGGTGACGGCGCCCTCGATGCAGCCGATCACGTCGCCACCCACCCAGACTTGGCCTTGTGCGTCTTTGGAGAGGAACACTTGGCCCGCACGGCCGAGCACTGTGCCTTGGCGCGCGCTGTAGCGCTCGGCCATGTGCCCTTCGGCCATCAGCCATTGCGCCAGCGAGGCGTTCAGGCTGCCGGTGACCGGGTCCTCGGCAATGCCCACCGGTGCGGCAAAGGCGCGCACTTCCAGATCGGTTGGTTCATTGGCGATGCGGGTGGACGGGGCAAAGGCGCGGGCCTCGCGGTTGGCGCGGCGGATCAGGCCACCACCCGCATTGGCTTGACGTTTGGCCGCCACGCCCACTTTGGTGTTCAGGCGTTTGAGCGCCGCATGGTCAGGCTCCAGCGCGAGCAGACTGTCCACCGAGTCGATCAAAATGCCCAGCCAGTGCGGGCCGTTGTTCAAGTCTTGCGCGGCCAGCACCTCGTTGGCGTGCAAGCCCAGCGCCGCCAGCACCTCGTCCAGCAGGGCTGGCGTTGGGGCCTGGCGTTGCAAGGGCGGGGCAGCAAAAGCCCAGCGGCCGTCTACCGATTTCAAGGTCACCAAGCCCACGCCGCATTCCTGCACGAGTTGAGCGCTTTGCCGGGGCACGCCGCCAGCCTTCAACCAAGCGTGGGCGGTGCCCAGGGTCGGGTGGCCGGCAAACGGCAGTTCGGCCCCGGGCGTGAAGATGCGCACCCGGTAATCGGCCCCGCCCGCAGCGCCCTCGGGTGTGGGCGGCAGCACAAAGGTGGTTTCGCTCAGCTGAGTCCAACGGGCAAAGGCCTGCATTTGCGCATCAGACAGGTCTGTGCCGTCCAGCACCACGGCCAGCGGATTGCCCAGAAAAGCGGTGTCGGTGAAGACGTCGACTTGTTGGAAGGCGCGGGTTTTCATGGTGAGTCTTTGACCGCGCGGTTCAAAGTGATTCTCGGATCGCTGCGGCCAGTGCCGTCATGCCCGTGTTGATTTGGTCCACCGTGGCGGTCACAAACGACAGGCGCAGGGTGCTTTCATTGGCCCCTTCGGCGTAAAAAGCCGAACCGGGCACAAAGGCCACGCCTTTGTCGACCGCTTTGGCCAGCAATGGAATGGCTTTGAGGCCCTTGGGCAGTTGCACCCACAAGAACATGCCGCCCACCGGGCGGTTCCAGGTGAGGCCTAGGCCCGCCATTTCCCGGTCGAGCGCGGCCAGCATGGCTTCGCACTGCTGTTTGTACAGGGCGCGGATGGTGGGCACATGGCGCTCGATGAAGCCGTCTTTGAGCACTTCGGCGACCACGCGCTGGTTGAAGCTGGGCGTGTGCAGGTCGGCCGCTTGCTTGGCTTGCAAGAGCTTAGGGTAAAGCGCCGTGGGCGCGACCAAGTAGCCCAGGCGCAAACCGGGGGCCAGGATTTTGGAGAATGAGCCCAAGTACACGCTGCCTTCGGGATGGCGCGAACTGAGGGAGGGCGCAGGCGGGGCGTCAAACCACAGGTCGCCGTAGGGGTTGTCTTCGATGATGGGCAGACCGGTGTCGATGGCCACCTGCGCCACGGCGGCGCGGCGCTCTTCGGTCATGGTGCGGCCCGTGGGGTTCTGGAAGTTGGGCAGCAGATACACAAAGCGGGCTTTGTCGGCGCCGGTGCCGACTTTGGCGCGCAGGTCGGCGGCATCCACGCCATGGTCGTCGCTGTCCACGCTCACCACCGTGGGCTCCATGGGGGTGAAGGCTTGCAAGGCACCCAAGTAGGTGGGGGTCTCGACCAAAATGCGGCTGCCCGCGTCGATCAGGATCTTGGCCACCAAGTCCAGACCTTGCTGGCTGCCGGTGGTGATGAGCACTTGGTCGGGGTTGACGTTCATGCCTTGTTTGAGCAGGTCTTGCGCGACCCATTCGCGCAGTGGCGCATAGCCTTCGCTGGCGGCGTATTGCAAAGCGGCTTTGCCGTCATCCCTGAGCACGCGCTCGCTGGCTTCGCGCATGGCGTCGATCGGGAAGGTCAGTGGCGAGGGCAGGCCGCCCGCAAAGCTGATGATGCCGGGTTTCTCGGTGACTTTGAGGATCTCGCGGATCACCGAGGGGTTCATTTTGGCGGCGCGTTGGGCCATGTTCCAGTTCATGTTCTGCTCCTAAATCGATTGTTCAGTTGGATTTTGGGGTGTTGGCCATGCGCCGTCCCAAGAAAACCGTGGCCACCACCAGCAGGGCAAAACCCAGGGTCATGGCATCCAGCGATTCTCCCAGCAAAGGCACGGCCGCCAAGATGGTGATGAACGGCTGCAACAATTGCAGCTGGCTCACCCGCAGCGGACCGCCCAGTGACAGGCCGCGAAACCAAGCAAAAAAGCCCGCCCACATGGAGAACACCCCGACATACAAAAGGGCCAGCCACGAGGTGGGCAAGATGGTGTGCTCGGGCCAGGTGAACCAGGCCCCTGGCAAGGTGATGGGCAAGGCCATCACGCAGACCCAGCTGATGACTTTTTCCGCGCCCAAGCTGGCCGTGACTTTGGCGCCGGCTACATAGCCCAGTGAGGCGGCGCCCACTGCACCGACCAAAAGGGTATCGGCCCATGTCAGGCCAAAGCCGTGCCCCATTTGGGCTGCACGCAGCAGGCTGTAGAGCGCCACCAAGGCGCTGCCCAAAGCGGCAAACACCCAAAACCCGAGACGTGCGCGTTGGTGCATGAGCCAAGCAGCAGCGGCCGCCGTGGCCAGTGGCAGCAAAGAGGTGATCACGGCCGCGTGGCTGGCGGTGACATGGCGCAACGCCCAGCCGAGCAGCAGGGGGTACCCGATCACATTGCCAGCGAGCGAGAGCAGCAAAGGGCCGCGCTGCTCAGGGGTGGGCCGCGGTGCACGCACGGCCAGCAGGTAAATGAGCGACAGGCCTCCGGCCAACGCTGCGCGTGCCCAGGTCACAAACCAAGGTGACATTTGCGGTGCGTCCACTGTGCCTGTGGCCAGGCGCGTCATGGGCAAGGTGAGTCCAAAAATGAACACGCCCAGAAGCCCTAACCAGAGGCCCAGGTTCTCGCGGTGTTGAGGGGTGTTGTTCATGAGGGCATCAACCCGCGCTTTGGCGCAAGCCGTTCAAAATCCAAAAAGCGGTGGCCACCAGCGCCACCGACATGCAGCGGTTGAACATCAGCAAGCGGCGACCGTGCGCCAGCCAGTGCCGCAGCATCGAGCCCGCCACCGCATAGGTCAGGTTGCTGAAAAAACCATAGGCCACCATGATGGGCAGCAGCACCAGCGTGCGGGCCGTGGCATCTTCGCGCCCGGCTACCCAGCCTGCGACGATGGCCAAGGCCAGCATCCAGGCCTTGATGTTGAGGAATTGTAGGCCCACGCCCTGCACAAAACCGACTTGCAGCTTGGCGCTGTCGGCCTGCTGCAAACTGCCGCTGTGCCACAAGCGTGAGGCCAGCCAGAGCAAATACCCCGTGCCCAGGGTCACGATGCCCCAGCGCAAAGGGGGGAAAGCGACCACCAAACCGCCCAAGCCCGTGGCACACAGGGTGAACAAAATCCCCCAGCCCACCGGCACCGCGCACACAAAACGCATGGCCCGGCGCAAGCCATGGTTGGCGGCCATCGCGGTCGATAACGTGGTGTTGGGCCCGGGCGTGAAGCTGCTCACGGTGGCCAGCACCAACAGGGCGCTGAGTTCTGAGGAAGTCATGCCTTTGAATGTAGTGCTGAAATGAGTACAGTATCGGTACAGTTTGTAAGATCATTTTGAAAACTGTATTGCTCTGCCTGACGGCACACTTGTTGGTCTGAACGCTACCCATGTCCTTGCTCAGCCGTGAATCCAGCCAACCGTTGACCGAACAACTCGCGCAGCGCTTTGTGACCCGCATGCGTGACCAGTTGTGGGTTTCGGGTGCCCGTTTGCCTTCGGTGCGGCAATGCGCCCAGATGCATGGTGTGAGTGCCTCCACCGTGGTGGCTGCCTACGATTGGTTGGTGGCGCAAGGTTGGGTGGAGGCTCGCCCGAACCGGGGTTTTTTTGTGCGCGACCGGTTGCAACGCACACCGCCCTCACCCCTGACGTCAGGTGGTGCTTTGCCCAGCCCCCCGCCTGTGAATGCTGCAAGCTTGATTCGAGGCATGTTCCATCAACCCAGCGCCGAGCCCCAACCAGGCATGGGCGTGTTCCCTGCAGATTGGCTGGATGCTGACTTCTTGTCGGCCGCTTTGCGCAAAGTTGTGACCAGTCCGGCTTTGCGCGAATCGTCCTTGCGCTACGGCGAGCCGCAAGGTGACACTGGATTGCGCGAAGCCCTCTCGGCCAAGCTGGCCGGCATGGGTTTGCACGCCGCACCCGACCAGCTCATCACCACCGTGGGGGCCACCCATGCGCTGGACATCATCAGCCGCACCTTGTTGCGCCCGGGTGACTGCGTGATGGTCGAGGAGCCCGGATGGGCCATTGAATTTGCCCGGCTGCAAAACCTGGGCGTGCGCATCCTGCCCGTGCCGCGACTGGAGATGGGGCCGGATTTGGACGTGGTGGAGCGCTATGCCCAATTGCATGCGCCCAAGATGATGGTCAGTGTCTCGGTCTTGCACAACCCCACTGGCTACGGTTTGTCCATGCCCGTGGCGCATCAGTTGGTGAACTTGGCGCACCGCTACAACTTCCATGTGGTCGAAGACGACACCTACGGTCACATGGCCCCGGCGCATGCGGTCCGCTTGTCGGTGCTCGATGGTTTGCAAAAAACCATTTATGTCAGCGGCTACGCCAAGATCCTCGCGCCCAGTTGGCGGGTGGGCTACATGGCCGCGCCAGCCGACTTGAAAGATGCGTTCTTGGACACCAAGCTCCTGTCCACGCTCACCACCCCGGTGTTGTTTGAAAAGGCGCTGACGCTGTGTCTGGAGCAAGGCGCCATTCGGCGGCACACCGAGCGCTTGTCGCAGTGGCTCGATGCCGCCCGCAGCCGCAGTGTGCAGCTGGCGCTGGCGCACGGCTGCCAGTTTGTCGCGCCACCGCAGGGGCTGTTCGGCTGGGTGGATGTGGGGGTCGATACCGACTTGTTGGCGCTGCGCATGCACGATGCCGGGTACCTGTTAGCACCCGGCTCCTTGTTTCATGCCGACCGCAGGCCCGGTTCTTTGATGCGCGTGAACTTTGCCAGCACCCAAGATGACAAGTTCTGGCGAGCCTTGGCCAAGACCCGCGCCGAACTGTGGTGAGCGCAGCCGCGCTCAGCGGGCCGACAAGATTTCCCAGCGTTCCATGGCTGCCAAGAGCACTTCGTCGATTTCGCCGTCGCGTTTGAACAGCTTCTGTGCCAGACCCGGGTCGCGCTGGTAAATGCTGCCGTCCGCCAATTGTGCGCGGGCCTCGGCTTGCTCTTTTTCCAGGGATTCGATTTTGGCGGGCAACTCGGCCAACTCGCGTTGCTCTTTGTAACTGAGCTTGCTGCGTGTTGCAGCGGCCGGGGCGGCAACCGCCGTGTCAGAGGCGACCGTGACCGCTGGCGTTGAGCCACTGCGCTGAGCGGCCTGGGCCCGAATGGCCTGAGCGCGTTGTGATTGCACCAGCCAGTCCTGCACTGAGCCCTCGTATTCTCGCCACAGGCCCGGTTGGTCTGGTGCGCTTTCGCAGGCGATGATGCCGGTGACCACGTTGTCCATGAAGGCGCGGTCGTGGCTGACCAGAAACACGGTGCCTTCGTAGGTTTGCAGCAGCTCTTCGAGCAGCTCCAAGGTTTCGATGTCCAGGTCGTTGGTCGGTTCGTCCAGCACCAGCACGTTGGCCGGGCGCGCAAACAGGCGAGCCAGCAACAGGCGGTTGCGCTCGCCGCCCGACAAGGAGCGCACGGGGGAGGTAGCTCGCGCGGGGGAGAACAGGAAGTCACCCAAATAGCTCTTGACGTGCTGGCGTTTGTTGCCAATCTCGATCCACTCGCTGCCCGGGCTGATGAAGTCTTCCAACGTGGCATTCAGGTCGAGTGCATCGCGCATCTGGTCAAAGTAGGCGACTTCCATTTTGGTGCCGCGACGCACCTCGCCGCTGTCGGCTTCCAGCTCTCCCAAAATCAGTTTCAGCAAGGTGGTTTTGCCGGCTCCGTTGGGCCCCAGCAGGCCGATTTTGTCACCCCGCAACAAGGTCCCGGTGAACTTCTGAATGATGGTGCGCACAGAACCGTCTGGCTGGGTGAAGCTTTTGCTCACATCGGTCAATTCCGCCACCAGCTTGCCACTCGGCACCCCTGAGGCCACTTCCATTTTCACGTTGCCCACTTTTTCGCGGCGGGCAGCACGCTCACCTCGCAAGTTTTGCAGTCGCGTGATGCGGCTTTGGCTGCGGGTGCGGCGAGCTTCCACGCCTTTGCGAATCCAGATCTCTTCTTGGGCCAGTAACTTATCGGCCTTGGCTTGAATCACCGCTTCCTGCGCGAGTTGCTCTTCTTTCTGCAGTTGGTAGGCGGCGTAGTTGCCAGGATACGGACGCAGCTTGCCCCGGTCCAGTTCGACGATGCGGGTGGCAATGCGGTCCAGAAAAGCGCGATCGTGTGTGATGGCGATCACGCTGCCCTTGAAGTCAATCAGCAGATCCTCCAGCCAAGTGATGGCATTCAAGTCCAGGTGGTTGGTCGGCTCATCCAACAAAAGCACGTCAGGACGCGTCACCAAGGCCTGTGCCAATGCCACGCGCTTGCGCATGCCGCCAGACAGCGACTGAACAATGGCGTTCGGGTTGAGTTGCAAGCGCTGAAGCGTCTCATCAAGACGCTGTTCCCAGCCCCAACCGTCGCGCGATTCGATTTGGCTTTGCAGCGTATCGAGGTCGCCCCGGCTGTGCGTGTAGTCATCAATCCACTGCACCACGTCGGCCAAGCCTTCACGCACCGCTTCAAAGATGGTGTGTTCCGCAACCAAGAGAGGTTCTTGGGCCACATAAGCAATGCGAACGCCTTGCTGCAGATGCAAGTTGCCATCGTCTGGCCGCTCCATGCCCGCTAGAATTTTCAGCAAGGAAGATTTACCTGTGCCGTTGCGACC